>NZ_MAIS01000204.1:0-2043 GCF_001680695.1 Paenibacillus sp. KS1
TCCTGTCCATTCTGTCCACCCTTTATCGCTTCTATAATCCGAGCCTACTCCCCTGGCCGTGAAATAAAAGTAACCATTATTATCTGCCACTGCTTCTGCTACGTTCTTATAAGAAAACGTTACCGCGTAGGTTGTGTTCTTTTCAAAATGTATTTTATTCGAATTACTATAAATCGCATCTTTCCACTCTTCCTTCGGGGAAGATTCTACGTACACAGAGTATTTTCCCGTGATGATTTGCTGCGGGTCGCTTGTTATCTTGCCGGCTCCCGCTATGTAATTTGTTTGGTTCAGGTCTCCTCTTTCAAACGACTCTATGACGTAGCTAAAATCGTTTAATTCACGAGACATGCTAGCCATCACATAACTATCCAATGAAATTGTAAAGTAGATCATGCTGATAAGAAAAAGATAAGTTACTCTTTTTATGCATTCATTCATTTTGCGATTCCCTTTCTTTTCTTTACTGTATGGTAATACTATCGTGCTAATTTTTACCTTGAAGCATAACTTCCCTGACGCGTTATCTTCTCAGCTTGCCGGTCGAATCATGGACATACGCTACTGTGATGCTGCCGTTTCCTTCTACTTTTCCTTCAGCTACGATCTTCGCTCTGTAGTCATAGTAGTATCGGGTCGTTACGCCACCTTCGGTGCGCTCTATCATCAGGTTGTCGCCGTTGTATCGATAGCTGATGGCTTTGCCGTCTTCCGTTGTCACTTGGGTCAGGCGGCTGCGGCTTGCGATGCGTAGCTGGCTCCAGTGAAGTTCGGTAGTTGATCGCTTTGCAAAGTGTTACGGTTATCCCGCTGATGTAACTCTACACACATGAGAGCCTACATCAAAAAGAAACCTTGACAGGCACATGGCCAATCAAGGCTGTTGAATTTACTTGGATTTCAAAATACTAAATGAGTTCTTTATCCTTCCTCGTTAAACGCTTGAAGTATCTCTTCATTCGATTTTTCAATTTCTGCGATTACCTTATTGATGTATTCAATATCGAGCGAAGTTTCTCCACCTCCAGTTATATATAACAACTTTAACCAGAAGGCATTTTCTTCCGAGTAACTTTTGATTGCTTCATAAATATTTTCTTCCGTCAAACTTTTAACGATTATTTTTGGATGAGATGCAGGAATGTATCCCAGGTAATTATTTTCCATATATTCCATAATATTTATTGGCGTTGTTACTACCACACTATAACTAATTCCATCTTCCAACTTTACAAAAACGTCAATATTATCATTAAAAATATCTTTAACCTCGCTTAACGGAACTGGATAAATTATGCTCTTTATTTCCATATTGGTCTCCTAAATTATTTATAGAGTTTTGTCAGTACATCAATTACTGCCTGTTCATTATGCTTATTTGCCTTAGCTAGAATTACCATTTCACCCTTTTCCATTCTAAAGAAAACTCTTGCCCCTTCTTCCCCTCGTAAATAACTAATATTTTTAAATAAATTTTTTGTTCCGGTTCGTAGACCTGGATTTTTATTACCAGCTAAAAATTTTGCAATTAGATCATTTGCCTCTTTTTGTACTTTGGGATCTTTGCCCATCTTTTCAGCTGCCTTAACGAGACTTGGAGTTCTATTAATCACACTCCTTACCCCTTTTATAGGTCCTCCAACAGTACTTAACATTGCAAAAGATACATTTTCAAGAGCTTCCGCCAATTCAAACATCTTTTGTAAGTTTCCTTCAGCCCATTGTGCATTGCCTAAAGTGTTTGCTTTCTTTTCATAGTATGTTCCAGTAGCCAAACTAAATAGGTATTTAAAACTTTTGTTGTTGTTGGCTATATTTCCTGGCAATCCAGATACCTCACTCCCCAAGATAGATCTAATTTCCCAGTATACTTGTGAATTTACACCTTCGGCCCTAGCTATTTGAAGATACGTATTCAATTGGATATTATCTATCGCATGTCCAGTCGAATCTCTATATATAAGTGGATTATTATGCACATACGTATATAAGTTCAAGCTTAGTGGACTTCCCATATCCCCTTCATACGTATCCTCATTAATA
>NZ_MAIS01000364.1:0-292 GCF_001680695.1 Paenibacillus sp. KS1
CGCTGCGCACGGTCAATCATCATCTTCTGATCCATAGTTTCTCCTTGGCAACGAGGCATGAGTGCTCAAAATAGTTCTGGAATCTTCACATATAATTATATTCGGATGTTTTTTTAAAACGAAGATTCTGTCACTGTGGCTCTCTAGCAGCATTGTTATCATTCGATTTTTTGTTGCACTCATAGTAACCCACGGTTCCATTAAGTCTAAAAATGTCTTTGATTATAGAGGTATTGTTCGTAAAAACGGTTAATATCACGCTTAATGAGGGTAACTGACAAAGGATCTGCCT
>NZ_MAIS01000321.1:0-380 GCF_001680695.1 Paenibacillus sp. KS1
ACGGAGGGGCGTTATCCCTAGATGATATAATAATAAAAAAAGATGAGTATCAGTATGATGCAAATGGACGATTAAGCCGAGTCTATTTGCCGGGTAATGTTGAAATTAAATATTTTTATGATGCCAATGGAAATTTGATGCGGCGTGAACGTTCAAATTATAACAGATAAATAGTCTCTTTGACTCGATATAAATAAGTGCAGAGAAGGATGACCATAGTATTGTTGGTCATCCTTCTCTGTATTTTTTTGTCGCAGGGAAGTTGTCACTTCCTTGATAAGAATGTTCCCCCTGTATATTTTAGGTTCATTTCATCTATTACGACCGAAGCTGAGCCTTTGCCATTCACACCAATGATGTTGACTTGAACGGCAGCCCTA
>NZ_MAIS01000392.1:0-237 GCF_001680695.1 Paenibacillus sp. KS1
AGGTGAAGATCCGCGGTTACCGGATCGAACTGGGCGAGATCGAAGCGCATTTGCTGCGAATTGAAGGCGTCAAAGAAGCGGTCGTGTCGGTTGTTACCGGGGAAACGCAGGAACTGTGCGCCTATGTAACGGGCAGCGGCGAGCTAACGGCGCAGGCGATGCGAAGCAAGCTGGCGGCGGGCCTTCCGTCATATATGCTCCCCTCGCACTTCATTCGCTTGGAGAAGATGCCGCTCA
>NZ_MAIS01000243.1:0-1193 GCF_001680695.1 Paenibacillus sp. KS1
TAGCTGTCGAGACTTTCTCGACAGCCTGAGGGGCAGCATTTGCTGCCCCTTTTGCATGCTTATTGGTCGTCTGGGACTTGGACTCAACTGCTTGGATTGCCCCTCCGTCATCCTGCATTCATAAGCGGATATTCTGTTCTATCTCCGAAGCTGGGCCTCTCGTCCAAGCTCTACATGACCGCTTGCGAGCCACTCTTGCTCGAGTCTGTACAATTCCGTGCACATCCGATGAACGACCTGGCCATCCACACGGCCGCTTTGAGCAGCCATTAAGAACACGTTCTTCAACTTATCCGCCCTGCGGGCAATGTCTCGCAGCAGCTGTACCCAAGGATGTTCACTTGACACCAAGGTCTCTGCGAAGCAGGAGTAAGCATAACGGGAACCTGCTAGAAATTTGAACGCGTGAGAATGACAGTCGTACAGCTCCGTCCATTCCGGGAAGAATTCCGGCTCCGGCTGATTCACCGTCCGGCAGATCATGTCATAGAACGTTGCATCGTCATGAAGCCCTCGCTGCCGCTCTAGGAAACGCTCCATAATCTGCCCCTTATCCGCTGAGCCATTCCGCTCGGGCCGACGTACAAGGAACACCTGTCTATCTTCTAGATGTACATACGGACTATCTACCATTCGACGGAAATCAGTCTCAGACACGAATCCTTCGAATTCGGGATAAGTATCACGCACCCAGTAACCTGCCCCGGCAGTGTAGTCGGCCAGCTCAGAGACTAGGCTAGATGTGCTGGATAGGCCCTGAACCCACACCGAATGCACCGATTCTGGATGCCCGTAGAATCCTGGCTTCACATATGGCGACTCACCGCATACGATCCAGAGAAAGGCCGCTTGTTCTGAATAATCGACGTCTTGCAAAATGGTATCAGCATCTTCATATGTCGCATACTGCATTTCATCATAGGCGACTCCGATTAGCCCCAGTTCAGACGGAACTAGGCACGGGGATTCATACAGCCATGGAAGCTTCTTATTTACATATAAGTGCTCATAAACCGAGCGCGTGCTCTCCCACGCATTGTAATACAACAGCTCAACAGGAACTCCCCACTCCTGAAGCGCAATCGATACTTGAACATTCCGACAATCGAGAAAGCCTTGTTCATAGCGCTGTCTTTCTTTCACTTGCATCTGTGCCTGTGCCCGTTCTTGTTCTTGTTCTTGTTCTTGTTCTT
>NZ_MAIS01000126.1:0-11115 GCF_001680695.1 Paenibacillus sp. KS1
ACGTCCCTACGTAAATACGTAGGGACGATATATATCGCGGTACCACCCTAGTTGTGAAAAAATTCTTCACCACTTTATTTGATAACGGTATTCACTACCGTCTTTCATTTCCTCACAACGTGAGATTTATGAAAGATGCTCCAGGACGAACTTCATGAATAATCTATATGCTGATTCACACCAACCATCAGCTCTCTGAGATAGGGAGATTTCCACTACTTTATCCTTTCATAGCCCAAATATGTAGTTTTCCGAAATGGATATTAACATTTTTATCACGCATTAAAAATTGTGTCAACTAATTTTTGATTTTCTATGTATTATTCTTTTATTTTTCGCTATAAAAATACTTTTGAATGAATACTACTAAACCTATTTCCACGATATGCCTTTACTTGAAATTACAAACGGTTGTAATATTTAGTCAGGAAATATTCCGAAAAATTAACTGAATCTAGCTTATATTTAGTTGAGAAATTCGGATTGAAGCCGATTCAAGCAAGTAGTGAATCTGTAAGTGAAGCGGCTAGAGAGCTGAAGCTTAAACATGGCCTTGATAAAGTTAATAATTTATAACGTAGATCAGAAGTTTTTAGTAAAAAGAACTTTTGATAAAGTTAGTGGGAAATTGTCAGTAAGCCACATGTGGTCAATCAACTTTGTCACTAGTAATACTGGGATAACAGTAACTGTATTGAATATCGGCAATGATTCATAACGTGGCATCATCTAAAATAAACAACCATTATTTTCTCTTTCCAACTAAGTGTAGCCGATCCAAATGACCAATGATGTATGAGAGGGTGAGATAATTGAATCTAATGCAACTTAAGATGCCAGCAGGTTATGCCGTAACCTATAACAAATTCTACGATATAGATCCTATGCTTAGTGAGGGAAATGATTACCTAATTGAGAACTGGGGATTCTTCACAGAAGATTTATTACAGATAGTTAAACTGAAAATTAATAATGGAAGCTGGTACATTCCTGAAAGTGATGACACTTTGCTCTTTGATCTAGGCTGGTACCCAGATTCAGATATAAATGGTCATTACCATTTGCAACTTGTTGATGGACAATGGAATCAAATTAAAAGTTTCTCTTCAAAAGATCGATTTTTAATTAAAGTGGCACTTGAAGAATGGATGGAAGAACATCAAAAAGTGTAAATAGATCATTGTTGCGCAACTCAAAGTAATTAAGGACTGCACATTACTCCGTTTTGTCTAACCTTTTCACTTAACCTCCTTAAGTCTCTAAGGGGAGTCGCTAATAGAAGCGTGATGCGCAATACCTGAATAAAATAAATGTGTGTAATCCTAAGGGGATGGAAGACATAATAAACAAACTATCGGTTGAGAATCGGAAAAGCAAGTATGTAAAAATTGCTCATCCAATAATACTAATTGATGAGCAGCCTCTGGATGACATATTAAATGAATTTTATCCTGATGATATGATTGTAGGTTTGATTCCAACAATCGTTGATTGGATAAGTTATGATGAGGAATCGAAAGTAATAGAGGATATATATGATTCGAAGGATGTTATTAAGATTTTACCGATACTAATGTGTCCGGATGATTGCGATTTGTCATGTACTGTCATTGTTGCAGAGGTGGAAACGACAAAAGATCAGATAAAGTGGACCCGGATTGGAATAGATAAGAATAATCCTATGGAAGTAATTAATAAATATAAATTCTTTGAAACAGGAATTGAATGGCTAGTTAACGTTCCAGGAATGACTTTTAGTAAAGAAGATTACAAATCTTTAGATAAGATTTATAAGCGCAGAACCCCACGCCTAGCTCCTTAAGGCTCTCGGATTCGGAGATAGATACAAGAACATTATGTGAAATACCTGCAAAGGAACTGGTGGTTGGTGACGGAACCCCGTACTCAGCTTATAAGCCTGCAAGGTTAATTCCTTTTGATCCAAAGTGACACGGCTTAGGTCTCTCGGGTTCTCAATCCCAGAACGTATACGAATCGGGGAAAAGAGTGAGTTCGTAAAAGAGAGGGAGTAATTGAGCTGATAATCGAACTAGACGGTTACTTTTTACATAAGTACTTATTGTCTAATTCTGATTTAGAAATAAGTGAACTTGAAAGAGTGTTTGGTCAAATTACTGTTCGAGGTGAAAGACCGGAAGGGATCTATGAATATTTGTGTAAAGAATATGGAATGAAAGAAATTGAAAAAATCAATGATAGAAGAATAGATATAGTGATTGATCTTGATACCTTTAAGATTTACAAACCGATTTTTTAAACATAATATCTGATAGGCAATTCGACGCATACAATAACATCATCTTGCTACACATTTACGCATTGAGCTCCCGGCTCTCATTCCCCGAGAAGAATTCGGTGGAGAAGCGGAAACAGGGAGTCAACCCTACGGAATCTAAACGTGACGCCGACGGTCGCTGACCCTACATAAGATGAAATCTGGATAAATCCAAAAACAAGAACATGAACTGAAATCATTGGAAAACAAGTCAAGTAAGATCAAGTGAAACAGTAAAGGGTGAAATCCAATAAAGCTACATTACACAGAGTCGGGAAATACAGAAGCTTCTCTCATCGTTTTCTTACATGGGGGAGGAGTGAGTGGTTGGATGTGGGCGAAGCAAATTGAATACTTTACTGATTATCATTGCTTAGTTCCGGACTTACCTGGACATGGAAAGAGTCCTTGCACAGACTTCTCAATTCAGAATTGTGCTGAAGAAATATTAAATTTGATTCTAACTAAAGCACAAGGCAAAAAGGTTATTTTAATCGGATTTTCTTTAGGCGCACAAGTTGCTATGAAAATACTAAGTATGAACCCAGATGTGGTAGATTATTCAATAATAAATAGTGCACTTGTTAGACCAGCTCCATTTGTAAATAAAATGATTCAACCTGCCATCCGGTTAACTTATGGGCTAACAAAAAATCGAACTTTTTCGAAGCTTCAAGCCAAACAGTTATACATTGGTGAGGAAATGTTTGAAACCTATTATAAAGAAACCAGTAACATGGATATGAACCTTCTTATTCAGATTTTAGAAGAAAACATGTCTTTTCGTATACCAACAGATTTCAGCAAGTCTACATCAAAGATTTTAATTACGGTTGGGGAAAAAGAGAAGAAAATGATGAGGAAATCCTTATTAGACATCGTAGATAACACAATCCATTGTAAAGGCGTTATCATACCTAATGTTGGTCATGGAGTATCCCTTGCCCAGCCTGAGTTATTTAATAAGCTTGTTGAAGCCTGGATTCATGACCGAGAATTACCGTATGGACTTACCCTCGTAAGGTAATGGATTGACCGTACTTCGAAAAGCCGTTGATTTTCAGTTCAACCTGTTTTCCTACCCACGGGAAAAAGGTTTGCTTACTCAAAGAAAGGTTGGTCGCTAAAATTGCGAATATGGTTTTTATCAGGCTTGTTACTTGTTTTTATATCATTAATAATAGCTTTGATGACAGGAATGACTGAAATTTTAGTTTTTTTTAATTTCATAGTAGGACTAATAAGTCTAGCAATAGCCTTTTATATCTACATAGGATTACGGATGTTGTATATGAAAAATGAGTTTAGTAATAATCATGAAGGAGCTGATTACCAAGGGAGAAAGCGGTTACAATATAAAGTCATTATATTTGGGTTGCCAAATGTAGTGTTTGGAGGGATTGTGAATGAGATTTATAACATTTGGCCTTGGACGAGCTGAAATCATTATTATTACAGTAATGAGATAATCTTTACGAGTGTATATAAGGAGAGACAAAATTGATAATTTGTTTTTACGATAATTCCGAGATTAAGGACGAACCAATTATTAATATTGATCGTGTATATTGTTTGGAATTTGATAAATTCACTAACGATTCATGGGATAGATTGGCTGAAATTTATTCTTTGCTCCCATCTCAAATAATTATAAATCATATTGGTCAACCATGTTGGTTTGGTGAAGAAGGTAAGACTGACTTCTTTCTATGGGCATCAGTAGAACCATCAGGGCTGCAGATTGCAGGGACTCTGAGATCAGGTGATTGGAACGAATGGGAAGGTAAATTTAATAAGTACATAGCTGTGTTTCCCTTTTTTGAATGTTAGCGGTTACAGGAATCGATAGTAACTCGAAAAGAGTCATGGCCTCATCTAACACCATATTTAAGCATTGAGACTATTTTTCCTTGAATGTCAGATGTATAATCATGGAAGGCGCCAACCGCTTATAACACCATCTACGCAGCGGAATTTTCCAAGAACGTCATATCTATTATCAAGTAACGAATAAGGGGACGAGCGGATATGAAAGGAATTACGAATGAAAGATTCGCTGTTATAAGACGTTCCTTTCCATTTTATTTATGCGCTTTATATCTAATTTTAGAGGTCGTTACGATATGGTACTTAAGTAAAGGCGATCATCCAAAAGAAGTGAACTACTTTCAAATAACTGCTGATAACGGTGTTGTTCTTCATGTGCTGAAGACGGAGCCGAGTCGTATTTCGCTTCATAGCATAAACGACAACGTCGTGAAATCGGGAGCCAATGGGATAAATGGTGGATTCTTTTGGGGAAATCAGTTGTTAAGCATCGCGGCTATGGATGGTATGCCCGTAAGTGGAAGTCCAAAAGAATACGGCTCAGGCTGGTTTAACGTCAAATATGCTCGGGGAACCATCGTTTATGATCGGGTCACAAAAATAGTCAACGTACAACGAGCTGCAAGCGTCGATGATCTGCATATCTCAGATGCTGCGAAGTTCTGGGCTCAGGGTGGAATCAGTATGAATATAAAGGACGATAGCAACTGGTATAGAATTGCGGTTCAAGAAGAAGGGTTGCCGTTTCCCGATGACGAGCGCCTTCGCAGTGGTATGGTCTATGATAATTATGGGGAATTATACCTGGTTGTTACTTCTACCAAATGTACGGCAGAAAAATTTCGTACTGCGATTAAGGGAAGTATTGCCGATGGGGAGTTGAATGAGGCCATATTTCTAGACGGGGACGGGTCTTCACAACTACTCGCTGGTAACATCGAACTGAAGGGTGACGGCCGACCAGTGGTGCAGATGATCGCGGTAAATGGAGAATAACAAGAATAACACGATCAAGGCTATCGCCCTTTGATTGTAAGCTGTATAATCGTGGATGGAATGATGACTTAGCCTGAGATAAGAGCTATCTAAGGCTGGGTCATTTCGTATATATAAAAACGTTAGAAAAACGTTAGACGGAATTGTCTGACATGAAGGGAGATAAAGTGAAAATGAAATTGGATATTATACATGTACCATCGGTTTGGGGACTGAATTAAAACATAACATTTCAGGAGATTCAAGTGGTTGGCATTTTGAGTCATTTTTGAATCGTTCTTGTATTCAGAATCTTAAAAGAAGAGGGGATGACAATCCTTTGGATTTTCTATGGTACGAGCTAGATGACATTTTACATGACAAGATTACGTTTGTTGTTATGATAGCAAAATATAAAAATGAACTAATTATAATTAGAAACAGGAATCGAGAAGTTTGGGAGCTTCCAGGAGGAAGAAGAGAAGAAGGAGAATTTATTATAGAAACAGCAAGCAGAGAATTGTATGAGGAAACAGGCTCCATAAAATTCGAATTATCACCATTAGGCATATATGCGTTTCATGATAGTTATGGGATGGCATTTTATGCAGAGGTAGAGGAAATAGATGAATTACCGGAATCAGAGATCGCTGAAATACGATTGATAAAATCATTACCCGAAGGACTGAACTATGGAGAAGTGTATTATAAGATGTATGAGAGACTAGAGCTAGTAAGGAGAACGAATAAAGGATTGAAAACGTATAAAATCAATTACATGGATCGACCTGCTAAATATGAATTTTGAAAGCAAATTCAGAAAATATAATAATTCTTAAACACTTAGCTTCGTATTTCGAAGATCCATTTGGTGATATGTTGAATTTATTTGAAGGATGAACGCAGCATGGACACTTTAGGTATTTGGTCGTCAGGGAAATTTTTTTATGATTGTTTTGAGGACAGTGTAGTTGTTTTTACGGGGACTGACACTGGTTATATCATGTTTTTTAATCTTGTATGTGAGGATATTATCGCGTTTAAGTATCATCAAGATGCTGACGGTGAGTACATAAGTACACGATTTGAATGTTCCTTCGAGGACGGAAAACTTTCACATATCGAAAGAGTGAAGCAAGAAGAGAAGTTTACATACAAGCAATATGAAGAAAAGATTTATACTGGGGAAGTTGTAGAAGTTATCGAATTTGATAAGCCGGTCATTATGGATGATTCTAGATTCGGTCTTGAAACTCGAGATTTAGAGTCAAGTCGTATATTACTTACAATTCAGAAAAGACTTCAGTTAATACCAGAGGAATATAGAGCTCTTTTATAGTAAAGTAAATGTAATCTAGGAACAGTGAGGACATAAAGATGACGAAGAAGCTATATTATGAATCCGCCTATATCCGGGAGTGGAAGACACAAATCACTCGCAGAATGGAGCGGGAGGATGGAACCTATCTGGTATTGAATGAGACAGCCTTTTATCCACATGGTGGGGGACAGCCCTGTGATCTGGGGTGGATCAATAAAATTCCGGTTCTTGATGTCGTTCTCGAGGAAGGGGAAATTCTGCACAAAGTCGAGCGTTCTCCTGAGGTGGAAGAGGTCGACTGTCGATTGAATTGGGATAGAAGGTTCGACCATATGCAGCAACATAGCGGCCAGCATCTTCTGTCAGCTATGTGTCTGGAAGCATGCCAGGCGGAGACGCTCAGCTTCCACCTAGGTGAGGATTATGCCACGATTGATGTTGCCCGACCTGATTTGCCGAAGGATCAGCTTATGATGTTGGAACTGGAGGTTAATGATCAGATTTACCTGAATCGCAAGGTAACGAATTATGTTGTGACTCAGGAGCAAGCGGCCGAGCTGCCGCTAGTGAAGCAGCCGAAAGTAACCGATGATATTCGGATCGTTGAAATCGAAGGTATCGAGTATAACGCTTGTGGCGGCACACACGTCTCAGCAACAGGTGAGATCGGAATGATCAAGCTGTTGAGAGCTGAGAAGCAGAAGGGGCATATGCGTATCTATTTTAAGTGTGGATACCGTGCGTTGAACGAATTTAATGCCGGTGTGGAGATTCTCGGCAGTCTAGCGGCCCGATTCAATACGGGAAAGGAAGAGATCCTGGATCGGATTGAGAAATGGGATCAGGAGCAGAAGCAGCTGCAAGCTGAATTAAATGCGGTGAAGGCTGAGAATGATGCTTATCTGGCTGAGAAGCTGTTGGCAGACCGCCAGGGAAGCTTAGTTAAGCATGTTTTCACGGATAAGATGCTGAAGGACATGCAGAACTTGGCTGGTAAGCTCACTGAACAAGCTGACGTTATCGTGCTTTTCATGTCCAACTCTGATCATAAGGTACTGCTCGCCCGAGCAGGAGAGGATGGTCTTGCCTGCGGTGCCTTCTTCAAACAGCATTTGGCTGATTATCGCGGCAAAGGCGGAGGCAGCGACAAGATGGCACAAGCCGGTTTTGCTACTCGAGAGGATGCAGAGGCATTTTATCAATTTGCAGCAGAGTCATTATAAGGGAAATAGATTTGTTTTAAACAGACAAGACGCGGCCCAGCCTAAGATACCAGCTATCTAAAGCTGGGTTGCGACGCATTTACACCTGTCATCGAGGGCAATGACTAGCAAATACATAAAATGTTCAAGCCAATGAAAAGGGACGATTCAAAGTGAAAATAGTAAAATTAGTATTATTGTTGTTATCTATGCTTTTTCTGCTGGTTGGCTGTACGACAAATGTCGAGCAAGAATTAACGAAAGAAGAAGCGATTCGATTAGCCGTAGAAGGCGAAAACCAGTTATCGACGATTGTTGTATTTGGCCAGATGGATCGTAATAAAGCGTTAGATCTCAGGTGTGATAGCTTTCAATCAGAAGATCACTACTTTACTTATATTTGTGATGCAACAACTGAAGCGGACATTAGAAACAAGCTTGATCCATTTTACACTCCGAAGTACATTGAAGAAATCATGGGAGATTTCCGTATACATCATGATAAAAACGGAGTTCTGGCGGAATTATTCGACGGAGGTTACTCCCAAAAATCAAAGGATTCTATACGCAATGTTACCATCGAACAGAATGGGAACAGAACAAAAGCAATTCTCGATATGTATGTAGGCTTAGACGGAGAAAGAGACGTTAAAACTTCAAAAGTAGAATATGAATATGTACAAAACGCAGGCTGGAGGATTGCATCGAACGGTTTATTATTCTCAGAAATGAAGCAATAATAGGGCAGAAAACTCCCGTCATGTTTTTGATCATACAATCGAAAGCTCTGCTAAAGAGGATGGTTAGTGCCTAAAACCATTGTCCCCCAGGAGCTCTTCATTACGAACATGAGGTTTGCAAGTGGATGGCAGGTCTCTGGTGAGTCCTAGTTGGACTGTAAATTCCTTTAGTAGTATGTGATCAATAGTGAGATCTGAGATCACCTGTTGATAACATAATTCACTAGAGCCACCGACTCCATACATCCGTACTGATTTGCCATTGATAAAGTCAATATCCAGTCCAATAGGTTCGACAAGATCTGTATCAAAAATAGTTGTGGAGCATCCGGTATCTAACAAGACGTTATTAAGAAGGGTGGATTTATTCTTATAGGAAAGAGGGAGAGATATAATAGGAAGACCATTGATAAGATGGATTTTCATCGAAGACCTCTAATACCGGTAAAGGGCTGTTCAATGACTTCAATACATTCATTTCCGGTATAGAATACATAAAGTTCTCTGGAGGGCTCTGCCAGATGAAGCTTCTTGTAAGAAGCCCATGCATGTTTAGGGTCATCAAAATCAGAAACAACGGACATGTCATCGATAGATCGTTTGTAATTATTAGAATGAGTTTCAAGAGCTTCAACCAGAACCCAACGATAGGGGTAGATATCACGGATATTAACCCATTTCATACAGGAACACCTCCAAATGAGTTATAAATTAATTGTACAATCCTATTTAGAAACAAGCAACAATAGCGAACTTCATGAAGAATGACCCAGCGCATAACATTGCATCTAAGATGGGGACAAGCCCTTCGGTATGTTGGGGAAAATAGAGATATTTGAACGTTTGCAGCTACTAATAAAGATAGAGTGTCGGTGATTTGAAGATTAAATATCGTTAAGCTTGAACATAAATGTCGGCGGCTCGTGCCTTTAAGGTACGGGCTTTCTTTGTGTTACTTTCGTTTTTCTGGAGTGAAGCTGTTCATAACTCATATTTCGGATTAGTGAATGCACATTTTGGGTATAGATCATAAACTTTACAATTATGTCAAAAAAACAACAATTAGTATTGTGTTACAAAAAATTAACGAATTTCGACATGATTCTTAATAATTCCTTTATATAATTACAAAAGGTACCATTTGTCGCCGCGATTCGGGCGAAAAGGTGCCAGCAAATTGAAGGGAAGGAAGTGATGACGTCCGTCTTGAATAGAGCGTCATTGATTATGAATTCAATAACTGTACTGTACGGATGTGAAGAAACAGAGTATGGGAACATGTAAAAAATCATATTCGGAAAGGGATGGTTTACTTGTCAAGTAAAACGTTTATCAAAACAATTCCGTTGTCAAAGGGACAAATCCCGTTTATATCGCATGAATCGATGTATCCAAACAACACTTGCTACAATGAATCGTTTGCGTGGCATATTTATTCAAAGCTGGATATAGAAACTGTACAAAATGCTTTTATTGAATTCGTAAAACGTCATGAATGTTACCGAACTGTCTTTATAATGGAAGAAGAGCCTGTACAAAAAGTGTATAGCGAACCAGTTCTCGATTTCAAGTCAATCGCAGTAGGGGACTGGGGAGAGTCGGCAGTTAACCAGTACCTGTTGGCAGAGTCTCAGGAGAGTTTTGACCTGAGCAACGGGCCATTGTTTAAAGTCAGGTTGCTGTGTTTTAGCGAGGAACATTATGTGCTGTACATCGTACTCCATCATATTGTTTTTGATGGCTGGTCTTTATCTCTGATATTAGATGAGTTTGGTTTATTGTATAAACGTTTATATAACGGAGATCTGCAAGAGAATACCCAACTGCAATGCGTGGAGTTCTCATATTCGGATTTTGTCAGTTGGCAGGAAAGCCTGTTACAGAGCGAAGCAGGGCAAACATCAGCACAGTTCTGGAAACATAAACTATCAGGCGAACTTCCTGTGTTGGAACTGCCAGCTGATAAGAAGCGTCCGCCTGTTCCTGCTTTTGCCGGAGGACTGGCGCCTTTTGCCTTGGAGGCAAAAACGAGCGAGAAGCTGTCTGCATTTTGCAACAAAGTAGACAAGTCTTTGAATCGCGTGTTGTTAGCGCTTTACTTTGCTTTTTTACATCGGTTATCGGGGCAAAACGAAATTATCGTTGGAACGCCCAGATACGGTAGAAAAAATCGAGATTTCCATCATTCTTGTGGTTACTTTGTGAATTTACTTCCGATTCGGATGCGTTTTAGTGAAAATTACTCTTTTAAACAATTGCTTCTGCAAGTACAAGAAGAATTAACGGATTGTACCAATCATCAGGATTATCCCTTCTCGCTTATGGTTAGCGAAAACAGTCTTCAGCGTGATATGAGTATTCCAGCAGTTTTCCAAGCGGGGTTTGTACTGCAAAAAGCTTGCAAGCAAGATGCGGCTATTTTTCTGGGCAATGCTACAAATGTTTTCGATTTGCACGGGTTAAAGCTCGCTCCGTTTCCTTTGGAAAAGAAGGTCTCCAAATTCGATCTGACTTTATTTGTTGAACAGGAAAATAATGGAACGATTGCAGCGGATTTTGAATATAATAAAGATATTTTTCATGAAGATTCAATTCAAAGATGGATTCGTCATTTTGATCATTTTATTCAAACGGTTCTGGATAATGCGGAAGAAAGAATGGCTGACATTCGTCTTTTATCTCAGGATGAGGAGCAGCAGCAACTGGTGGCATGGAACCGGACGAAGACGGCGTATCCACGGGATCAGGTGATTC
>NZ_MAIS01000072.1:0-33547 GCF_001680695.1 Paenibacillus sp. KS1
AGTGTCCAAGTTCATTAAGGGGCTTATGAGGAAGAGTAGTGATGGTCTTGAAATAGAAGGTGTTTTATCAACCCCAGTAGAAATTGACGCAAATAAAAAATATCCCTTATTAGTGGTAATCCATGGTGGACCGGCTTGGGCATCATTTCCTATATTTTCTGACTGTTTTAATGAGAAATATCCGATTGAACAGTTTATCGAAAAAGGCTTTATCGTTTTAGAACCAAACTACAGGGGAAGTTCGGGTTATGGTAATGAATTTTTACAAGCAAACTATAGAAAACTGGGAATTTCCGATTACGAAGATGTTATATCTGGAGTGGATAAACTAGTAGACAAAGGGATTGTAGATAAAGATAGAGTAGGAGTTATGGGATGGAGCAACGGGGGATATATATCAGCTTTCTGTTCTACATATAGTAGTAGATTTAAAGCTATTTCAGTTGGGGGTGGAATAACGAATTGGAGTACTCATTATGTAAATACAGATATACCTTACTTTATTAAGATGCATTTAGGAAATAATCCATGGAATGATCCAGAGATATATACGAAAACATCACCAATGACGTATATTAAATCAGCCTGTACGCCCACCTTAATCCAACATGGCGAAAAGGATGCAAGAATTCCAATTTCCAATGCATATGAGTTATATCAAGGATTAAGGGACATGGGAGTTGATACAGAGTTAATTATATTTAAAGGAATGGCATATAGTTCTGACCAGCCAGGAATTAATATGGCTATTATGAAGCAGAATTTGATGTGGTTCTCACACTATATTCTTGGAGAAAAAATGGAATATTTTAGGATTTCGTGATTAATAAATGGATATCCTCACAGAATAGTGCTCAAGTTTATAATCGTAGGCCAAATAACGCGATAGTTGTAAAACTCCCAATGGAAAAACGAGAACGGCCCGCAGCGATTGCGGCGCCGTTCTTTTTTAGATCTATGGATTTCCAAATCGCTTCTTATAGTGGCTCAGCGTCAGAAGCGGCCAGATATAGCGATAACTGTGATAATGAGAATAGAAGTAACCGGGGAGGCCGGCACCTGTAGGATAAGTGCTCTTCCAGTCGTCTTCATGGAGTAATGCGATAAGTCTATGGATTCCTTGATCGACCTCTGGTGTTGGCTGTGTCTGAACAGCGATTAGGGCGTCTAACGCCCATGCGGTTTGAGAAGGAGTGCTCTCTCCTAAGGGCACATAGTGCCGCAGTCGATCGCTTTTACAGGATTCGCCCCATCCGCCGTCCGGGTTTTGGATATCTAGAAGCCAACGGGCTCCTAGTTGTAAGGGTCCATGGCTAGCTGGAAGACCGACCGCTGCCAAGCCCGTTAGTGCTGCCCAGGTGCCGTAGATATAACAAACGCCCCATCTTCCGTACCAGGATCCATCCTTCTCTTGGTGGCGGACTAGCCAATTTGTTCCCCGTTTGATGAATTCGTGTCGGATATCGAGTCTGGCAAAGTTCCCGAGATACTCTAAGGTGCGCCCTGTAAGATCAGCCTCCGAGGGATCAATGGCCGCAGATTTGGCGCCGTCTATGGCGAGCCAGGTGAGTATTTCGTTGTCTGTATTTTTCTCAAATGCGGGCCAGCCTCCGTCTTTATTTTGCATGGATAGAGCCCAATTCAGTCCGCGATTCCAAGATTCCAGGTAAGTAGAATTGGTATTAGATAACCTCCTGATCGCCCGTAGAGCTGCGGTTGTATCATCCACATCGGGATTGATCGTATTGGTCTCCGAGAATCCCCAGCCCCCGGAAATGGTGTTCGGGTTATGAATGCTCCAATCGGCAGTCTTATCCTGCTGTTTGGATAGCAGATACGTGGCGGCACGCCGGATCGTTAGATGATCAGCGGCGATTCCGGCTTCCTGCAATGTGTAGGCAAGCAGAGCGGTATCCCATACGGTTGACGGGGAGTTCTGCATTGTAGTTGTCCCGTTATAATGGAACTGCATGTCGGTAAGTCCCTGAATGGAACGGGTGATGAGAGGATGCTGCTGATCATACCCCAGGGCAAGCAGGGCGAGAATCATGAGAATTGTACTGTTAGCATAGCTGTAGAGGGTACCATCGGCTTCAATCCTTTTTAACATGAACTGCTCGGCCTTGGTTGTAGCTGCTTCGTGGATATAACGGGGGGTGCCGATAAGCAGTTTTAGCCCTTCCTTTATCATGTTTTGTATCTCCTGGAAACTGCGGGGGAGAGGATCTTCCTCGTCCATCGTTCGAACATAGAGATCAGATAGATCTGGTGTATGAGCAGAGGTCATCGAGAACTGCTTGTCGCCCATAATGAGCATTGGGATAAGATGAACCCTTGAGTATCCTGAGAAATCATAAATATTAATCGGAAAATAAGTTGGAAAAAGAACAACCTCGAGCGGAATGGACGAGATGGATGCAGGCCATTTCCTCTGACCTGTGGCGGCGAGGATGGCTGTGGTCATGATGTTGGTCACTTTTCCAAGTCCGCCTTTGGATAAAATATATCGCCTGGCCCGCTGAATAGGTTCATCTGCCGTCTGGCTGTACCCGGAATAGAGCAGAGCGTAATAGGCTTCAACCGAAGCGGACAAGTTCCCTTCTTCTTCATCGGTGAACAGTCTCCAGCATCCATCTGGCTGCTGCGCGGCAAGAATCCGGTCATGCAGCTGCCTAATCAATTCTTCATTTGGAACGTTCAGCAATCGAAAGAGAATAATCACATAAGCATCAACTGACGTCCCGTTTTCAAAGCAAAAACGCCAAGATCCATCCTGTCGCTGCTGTTCGATAAGTGTTTTCGTCAGCCGCTCTATTTCATCATCCACTGCTCTTAGCACATCACTCATTTGCATGGTACCTCCGGGGTGGTTTTTTAGAATTATATGAGGGTGGGCAGGGGGACATATCCTTTAATACCAATAAGTCCAGGGAATCCGCTGGCTCCGATTATGATCAAGATACTGGTAACGACTAGTACAAAATAATCATTGGCAAAAGGCATCAGCGATTTTCCTGTATATGTGTCTTTATTCCATTCGACTTTTCGAATTGTCATACCACCAGACTCCATAAAATAGTTTTAGACTGACCTGGAAATAAGAACAGCGACAGCTAAGGACGAGAGAATAAAGTCCTAGACTGTCGCTGTTCCATGGAACTAACGTTCTCATTAACTTAGCGAGATGTTTATGATTTCAAATGTACAAAGCCTACTAAAATACTTGACGCAATTCAATCTGACCTTCCCCATGTCCTTGCGGGTCCGGCATCCGCATGGCCCACTCGATGGCTTCTTCTCTCGACTTCACATCAATCAGAATGAACCCGGCAATCAATTCTTTCGTTTCCGTAAATGGGCCATCCGTAACCACTGGCTTTTCCCCTGGTTTCGGAAACGAAAGGCGAATCCCATTTGAACTTGGATGAAGTCCTTTCGCCATAACCCGCACGCCTGCCTTAACTAATTCCTCATTGTACTTATCCATGGCTTCCATGAGCTCAGGGCTCGGAAGATTTCCGGCTTCCGAATTCTTCGAGGCTTTTACAATCAACATAAACAGCATAAAAATCTCCTCCTTCTTTTTAAAAGACGGATTGTAATATGAAATGCGGCAGTAAAAAAAGGCCCATGCGAGTTTTCGTGTAAAATGGGAGTTACGGAGCCCATCACCGTACGGAAATTGGATATGCTCTTAATAACCGAAGCAATGACACAAGTTCTTAATTTTGGCTTCAATGAGTTGGATATAAATAGAATTGGGCAAGATGTATGGCTGAAAATTCTGGCCCAGGGCGGCATAACTCCTTCTATGAACAGAGTATTACGACCGAACAATAATATACTGTCAGTGCGTGCGATCGTTTTACAAATTTGACCATGTTTTATTGTGCTATTTTATCACAGCCCTGGGCGACTGTATTGTGTAATTCTGCCCGTTAACTTAATGAAGTATCGTCAGTCTACCACTTTATTTTTCAGTCTAGAACTTTATTTTCTTCTGACAGTATGAGTTAATGGAATACATCATGAGGAAACACCGATGAATCAGTCTGCAATAATTGTTGCAGGCTTTTTTTGTGATTCAAGGCTTGTATTCCAGCTATTATTCGGATATGGTTCAATATGGAATCCAATAGTATGATATATGCAGTTATTCCTTGGTCATAGAAGGTTTAATTATGCAAATGCCTATGAATATCGAATGAGGAGGCGGCCGATGGGAATCGATTGGTAAGATATGATCGCGAGAAGCTTATGCCACGACCAAATCAGATATGCCGTTTGGTGATGCTCCTCTCTGACATACCTGGAAATCCAGACTATACGGTACCAGAATTGAAGGATGAGCTCGCTAAGAAATTAGACGAGAACATGATCAACGGGAGAATTGGGTTCAAGGAGCAGAAATACATCTGGCGTGCGGTGAAGCCATAGCCTGTTTCATAAAGCTGATGTCATTATTTTAGTGGGGGAATCAGATGAAGGTTCTATATGGGGTCTTAGCGTTGCTTGGGATTGTGCTGCCGTACTCTCAGCTCATTCCCTGGATATACGAACATGGATTGCAGTTACCTTTGCTTATCGAAGAAGCAGCGAGAACCCGAATTGGCTCATTTGCCTGGTTAGATGTCATTGTATCTGCGATCGTATTATTAGTGTTCATTCGATACGAGGGAAAACGAACCGGGATGAAAATGAGTTTGTGCTGGGTTCCGATACTTGGCACATTAACTGTAGGAGTTTCTTTTGGGCTGCCTATGTTTTTAATGTTGCGAGAACTGCATTTGAAAAAGATGACAGTTGAATAACCCTACGTATAATACCTCTGAAATTCGCTGGAATGGCTGAAGATAGGGGAAATTAATGTGGTCACATTTGTGAAAGACAAAAATTAACTTACGGAAAAAGGGCTCAACCTAATAATCATAACTTGTAGTAAAAAACGGAAAATTAAAGTACGAGGCAACGGCTGTGGAGCATTCGTGAGCAACAGCTTGATGCTGCTCGGTCTAATACCTATATTTACTCCATGCAGATGGATGGCCAATTAATAGAACCATCTAATGTATGTAAAATATCCCTTTTAGAAGTGAACTTTTTATTACTTGCACAGACGCTGCTGACAATGATGATGCCAGCAGTGTCGATGTAACATTGAGAAGAGGGGCTTTATATCGAATATTCCGTTGAATATCCATTGAGCGTGTTGACGTAATTTCTAATAAACTTCTTGGTTCTTTCATTTTGCGTGTGCAAAAATAGCTCCTCGGGTGTTCCTTCCTCGATAATGCGACCATCAGCCATGAAAATGACGCGGTCGGCTACATTTCGAGCAAAATCCATCTCGTGCGTAACGATAATCATGGTCGTATTTTTCTTCGTAACTTCCTTAATGACATGCAGCACTTCTTCCACTAATTCCGGATCTAATGACGATGTAGGTTCATCGAATAAGATCACATAGGGATCAAGCGCTAATGCTCTGGCGATACCTACTCGCTGCTGCTGACCACCTGAGAGCGCGGCCGGATAATGATGCTCTCTGCCTTCCAATCCGACCTCGTGCAGCAATTTCATGCCGATCTCTACAGCCTGCGCTTTATTCATCTTGCGAGTGACGATTAGGGATTCCGTAACGTTCTCCAGAGCTGTTTTATGTTTGAACAGGTTATAATTCTGGAACACCATTGCCGTTTTCTGTCGCAGCTGATAGACATCCTTCTTCGTATATTTCTCCGCGTTGATCTGAACACCATCGATTGTAATGTTGCCTTTCTGAGGCTGTTCCAATAAGTTGAGCGTACGTAAAAAGGTGGACTTTCCTGAGCCAGATGGGCCGATGATGGCGATAACTTCTCCCTTATCGATTTGAAGATTGATCCCTTTTAACACATCGGTATTTCCGTAGCTTTTATGCAAATTGTCGATTGTAATCATATGGTGCTCCTCCTATCGATAAGGCTTCTCCATTCTCCATTCGATTCGGGATTGAATCGAGGAGAAGATTGCAGTGACGACCCAGTAGATGAATCCAACTGCCAGAAATGCCTCCAGGAACTTATAAGTAACAGCCGCTTCCAGCTTGGCTTGTCCTAACATGTCTGTGACCCCAATTGTAAAGGCGAGCGAGGTTTCTTTGAAAATCATAATGAAATAGTTCCCGGTCGGCGGGATTGCGGTTCTTGCAGCTTGTGGCAGTACAATTCTTCGAATTGCTTGCCATCTTGTCATACCGACGGATAAAGCTGCTTCAGCTTGCCCTTTATCTACCGATGCCAACGCGGATCGGAAGACTTCCGATAGATATGCGGCATTGCGCAAGCTTAATGCGATGATGACGGCTGTAACTGCATCCATCGAATTCATCCACGGGAACAGCTGCGGCATACCAAAATAAAATACAAAGATTTGAATGAGGGACGGCGTTCCCCGGAAGTAAGAAATAATTACGAGCAAGATCGGATATATAATCTTCGTTTTATTTGAAATGATCCAAGTAAACACCATGCCTAGCAAAATAGCGAATAGGAAAGCCAGCAGCGTGATGTACAGGACGAGCGGCAAATATTCGAGCAGCGATGGAAACAGCCCAAGCATATATTTCACATCAAAATTCATGGATAGACACCACCAATTGTAGTCTTAATTCATTTTGAATAGGGAATGAAGAAACCCCCTGAAATAGGGGGATCTGTAACATCTAATTATGAGCTGAATGACGAGCTTTAAGGTTTCGTCACGTCAATCTCACTCCATTTGTCCGAAAGCTCCTTCAATTTGCCGGAGTCTTTCAACTCTTGCAACGCTTTGCTGAACTGCTTAATGAACTCTTCATTCTCTTTGCTCTTCACAAATGGAAATGCATTCTCGGTTGTGTAGAGAGGCTTCTCCGAGAAAATCTTCAGCGGCAAGCCTTCCTTTTTAATTCGAGAGTGCGCAACAAAGTTACTGTCAATGAAGGCGTCAATCCGCCCCATGTCCACTTCTTTATATGTACCGCTTACGTCTTGATAGGCACGGATATTGATCTCATTCCCATGCTCTTCATTCCACTTTGTTGCATACTTGTGCATATTGTTGCCAAGCAGGGCACCTAGGTTTTTCCCTTTCAAATCATCCATGGACTTGATATCATCACGGTTATTTTTGACGACGAGAGTAACTGAATAATATGCATAGGGATCGGTAAAGTCATATTTTTCTTTCCGTTCATCGGTAACGGCAATTAGGTTGGCGATAGTGTCGATACGACCGCTGTCCATCATGCCGAATAATCCGGAAAATTCAGCTACCGTCCATTCAATTTCATAGCCTAGTTTTTCACCAACTAGATTCAATACATCGACATCATAGCCTTCAAGCTTTTGGTCCTTACCTTTTGATACAAAAGGCGGATAAATGCCAGAAGTCCCGACGCGAAGCACTTTTTTCGTTGATGCTCCTTGGGCATCCTTCGCGATATCCGAATTGGCAGAATTGCCAGTTTTACCTGTACCACAGGCGGTTAGAAATACGGCAAAGATCGTTAACGTTAACAATAGACGATAGGATTTAGATAAATGCTGCTTCATAATGTCCTCCTGTAGATTGTGCATGCTTGCATCTTATATGTAGTGTAAGCATATGCGTAAAATCGGAATTGATAGATAAAAATTCAACAAAATGAATGATGACAAAGAGATTACTTTGCCAGCAGCGCTTCGATTTCAGCCTTCAATTCGTCTGCATCAATTTCTCTTGGGAACTGATATTCTTTATTGTTGATAAATACAGTAGGAACCATCCTCACGTTTCTGCGAATGGCTTCTGCCGTGACATGCAAGCTAATTTCCGTGTTATCCGGCTCTTCTTGCAGTTGATAGTTGGAAGCTAGTAGATTTTTGATTTCCTGATTGTTCAACTGATCCCATTGGGATTGGGTTTCGAACAATTCTTTGATAAACTCTCTTGCACGAGCAGGATTTCTATAGTCCAAGAACAAGTTAACCAGCGTTCCATTTAACAGCATCTCTCTAGGCTTATCATAATGTTTGACGATAAATTCAACTTGACCTTGTTCCAAGTAGGCTGGCAGAACATCTTCCGCGATGCCGAAGAAGGTTGCGCAGTAAGGGCAGGTTAAATTCAAAAATACCTCAACCTTAATAGGGGCGTCTTTCTGTCCAAAACTCAATTGTCTGTTCTCAATGTGATTGGTCATGTTTAACCCGCTTTCTAAGAAGAATGTTGATACTAGTAAACTATAATTATTCCGACCTATATTGTCAACATTAATTGCCTATCGGTTAAAAGCTACCACACTACAATCCATCATCGAAAAATTTGACTTATTGTAGTTCCCCCTCTAATATATTAGGTATCTAACATATTTCAGAGGGTGAGCTGCGTGAACATCTATGAACAAGTAAAACAAATTAATGAAGCTGATTATGCCATTAACCGCTTGATTTTTAAACACTATGAACCATATTTAGCTAGCTCTATCACCACTCAGCAAGCCGTGTTGCTGGATATTGTATACTCTGCCAACAAAATAACGGTAGGTGAGATTGCTATAGAAATGAACATTAGTTCTAGTGCAGTAAGCCAGCTTATTGCGAAGATGGAGAAAAACCAGTTTATTCATCGTGCTATCAATCCTGATAATCGCCGAGAAGTGTTTATTACGCTAGGAATTAAAGGCGAGGAGTACTTTGAAAAGCAAGAATATGTCGAGCGCTCTGTGGCCGATCGTTTATTTTCTAAACTAACTGTTGCCGAACGTAACGAGTTAGAAAGAATTACGAAAAAATTGAAACAAATTGCAGCTGAAGAGTTCATTTGAGTTCTTCTCATCCAATATGTTAGATGACTAATATATTTAGGAGGCTTACTTATGTTCAACTCTATTTATTCTACGCTTGAAAAAATCCAGTTCAATGGTGCAGTTTATGTAGAAACGAGCAATAACGAAATTGTAGATGTAACAATAGGTTTTGCAGATATGAAGAATTCAGTTCCGATTACGGGGGAAACACTATTTAACATTGCTTCTTTAAGCAAAATGTACACTGCTGTAATGGTTCTTCAATTAATAGAGCAGAAGGTGATTCATTTTAAAGACAACCTAACAAAGTGGTTTGATACAAGTATCTTTATAGATGTAACGATTGAAGATTTGTTGATGCATACATCCGGTATCCCAGAATATATCGATAATTCTTCAGTTGAGAAAATTGAAGATATTTTACATAACAAGGAGCCTTATTTCCTACCAGGTAGCGGTTGGCTTTATACAAATACAAATTATGTTTTGCTAGCTAAAATTATCGAACAGGCAAGTCAACTTTCTTATGAGGATTATTTACAAAGAATGATCGCCCAACCTCTTCAACTTCAAAACACGACAACGAAGCCAAAATTGAAACTAACTGCTGTCGGTAAGCTATTTGATTTTATAAATAAGAAATATATCCATGCAACAGACGATCCGATTTTTAAAGATATCGATAAGAAACACGATTTTTATGGTGACGGAGGAATTTATGCAACAGCTCAAGATATAGCCCGATTTGTAAAAGGGTTTCTTCAAGGTGAATTAGTATCGCTTGAAATGGTGAATCGCGCCCTTACTCCTTCACCGTTACATAGCTCATATGGTTGTGGGTTTATCATTCAAGACGGTTCTATTGGTCACTCTGGTGGTTGGCCTGGCTATTCGTCGCATTGCTTATGTTCTGTGACAAGCGGAGAGGTGACGGTTCTCTTAACGAATGAAGAGGTAAGCCCTTTTTACGAGCAGCAAATATTAGAATTCTTAAACCAAGCTAGTGAAAGTAAAGAACCTGATGCTCCAAAGCATCCTAGTATCATGAAATTCAATAGTGCTGATCATATCGTAGGTACCTATCAACTCGCTGATGAATATCAAACATCCTTCATAATTAAAGAGGGAATAAACTCGTATATTATTTCTTTCCATGACCAACATGATACCCATTTATTTAAAGTGGAACCGAACCTGTATTGGATTCGAAATACGATGAGTTATATCGATATTTCTGAAGGAATCTTTATTGATGAGGGTGTGGAAATACCGTTTCATAAACTATAGATTAATGAGTGAAACTTGATCATATGAAATAGGGACACACTGGAATACATTCCTAAGCCAAAGGAAGAGCAGTAATCTCAATAAAAATCAATGACTATCCATACATTTATGTTTAAAATCAATACTAACAAATGGATTTTTTTATGTTATGATAATATTAATCCTCTAAAGGAGTCACGGCACCCCAGATATACAGCAAATGAGGAGATTCAATCATTTTTGAATCTAGAGTTTAACAAAGGGGTCTCAATTGATATTCCTTTCCACTGAGAACATGGATCTTTGCTCTCAGGTTGAATTTTTTTTGCTGTTAAGATTGCTGTTTACAAGTCGTTGGTGAGAAAAGCATATTGGGGATGATCGCTAATCCAAAATTGGTGGTACCACGATGTTATTGCGAAGAGCATTTTTCAAGTCCAAAAAAGCAGTACAGCGCAAACTAGGGGGCTCGCAGGGCGGTTATTCACTGGAGTCGGAGCAAACCAAAGCAACATTCCTTGCAAGTAGTTGGGAGAAGGCCTTGGTTTTTATGCATCCCGATTGACTATCTGGATGAATGAGTCAAGCAGGCAGCTGCGCCTATATCTTTTCTACAAATACATTAGCATGTAAGGACGGTAAAAATGATCAACAGACAAACTAAAACAGACGTTATCTTAATTGGTGCCGGAATTATGAGCGCGACTTTGGGGACAATGCTGAAAGAATTAGCACCGGATTGGGAAATTACAGTTTTTGAAAAGCTCGCTAACGCAGGAGAAGAAAGCTCTAACGAATGGAATAATGCAGGAACAGGGCATGCTGCGCTGTGTGAGCTTAACTACACCGTCGAGAAGAAGGACGGAACCATAGATATTAGCAAGGCGATTAAGATTAATGAACAATTCCAGCTTTCAAAGCAATTCTGGGCTTATCTCGTAAGCAGCAATTTAATTCGTAATCCGCAGGATTTTATTATGCCCTTGCCTCATATGAGCTTAGTCCAAGGGGAAAGCAATGTCGCCTTTTTAAGAAAACGTTTTGAAGCGCTATCAAATAATCCGCTGTTTCAAGGTATGGAATTCTCCGATGATACGGCCAAACTATCGGAATGGATTCCGCTTATTATGAAAGGCAGAACTACGAATGAGCCGATGGCAGCTACCAAAATTGACACCGGAACGGATGTTAACTTTGGTGCTTTAACGCGCATACTGCTTGACCATCTGAAGAGCAAAAACGTTGCGATTCAATACAAGCATAGTGTGGATGATCTGAAGCGGACGAAGGATGGCTTATGGGAGCTGAAGGTTCGGAATATGCAAAGCGGTACCGTCGAACGCCATTCGGCAAAGTTTGTCTTTATCGGCGGCGGGGGTGGCAGTCTTCATTTGCTGCAAAAATCAGGAATTCCTGAAGGCAAAGGTATCGGTGGCTTCCCGGTAAGTGGATTGTTCATGGTATGCAATAATCCGGAAATAGTAGAGCAGCATCATGCCAAGGTATACGGGAAGGCTCCTGTTGGCGCTCCGCCAATGTCTGTCCCGCATCTGGATACTAGATATATTGATAACAAGAAGACATTGCTGTTCGGACCGTTTGCTGGCTTCTCGCCAAAGTTCTTGAAGACGGGCTCCATGTTCGATTTGATTACATCGGTGAAGCCGCATAATCTCTTCACGATGCTTGCAGCTGGAGCGAAGAACGTCCCATTGACAAGATACCTTATTCAACAAGTCATGTTATCCAAAGAAAAGCGCATGAAGGATTTACGGGACTTTGTCCCGGACGCAAAAAGTGCGGATTGGGATTTGGTGGTGGCAGGTCAGCGTGTGCAAGTTATTAAAGATACGACACACGGCGGCAAAGGCACACTTCAATTCGGCACAGAAGTAATTAGTGCTGCTGATGGATCGATTGCTGCTTTGCTTGGTGCATCTCCAGGTGCTTCAACAGCCGTTCATGTCATGCTGCAGGTCATTAAGCAATGTTTCCCACAGTATGTGAAGGAGTGGGAGCCCAAAATCAAGCAAATGATACCATCCTATGGTGTATCACTTGCGGAGAACCCGGAGCTATTTAAAGAAATTCATGCGTTAACTGAACGTACGCTTGGTCTTAACAGTGAGCTTCAGCCCGTTGTGTAGACGATAAACATAATGAAGAGGCCTTAGTCCTGAGATTTACAGGATCAAGGCCTTTTTAGTAATCAAATATATCAGCTTATATGCCCATTTGTTCTGGGCGATGAGTTATGGATTTGTTGTCTCGAAAGACGCTGCCGAAGCTGCAAGATAATAAGCCAATCCAGTCTGCTGACTCTCGAGCATGTTAAGATGAAAATCATCACTAAGAAAAAATTGAGTCTGTGCGGCAAATTCTTTAGCAGACGTATTGTGCCCATGGTTATTCATAAATGCTAGATGGTATCGAATAAGACTGACTATTTTCTCATCGTTATGCTTAATTCCATCTCGTAAGGAATTAGCCATTTTGTTCATGAATGTCATGGCTTCAACTGCTTGTTCATTGATATTCTGAACTTCCTCAGGAGCAACCTCCAGAGAATCCATCCCGTACGAAGCCTTCAAATACTCATTTTGTTCAATCAGCGCTTTGTTCCACTCTTTTTCGCTTGCAAACCCTATGAACATTTCTTTGTTATCCATAGATTCACCATCCTTACTACACTCAATGGATTTACGTAATGTTTGAACAATGGTGTCCAATCTGTCTTTACGATGGAGGAGCAGCTCCTCTTGCTGGGCAAGAATAGACAATCGATCTGAATGATGTTCCATCATGTCCTTGATTTGATCTAAGGAGAAATCTAATTCTCTGTAAAATAAAATCTCTTGCAGACGTTCAAGCTCTTTCGTTCCATATAACCGATATCCAGCCTCGCTTCTCTTGCTAGGTAAGAGAAGACCGATTTTGTGATAATGATGAAGCGTTTTGATTGTAATATTGGACATCTCGGATACTTCTTTTACGGTGTACAAACGTTTTCTTCCTCCCTTCATTATGTAGTGTAAGGCCTTCCCTAAGAGGAGAGTCAAGACGATGTCAAGACATCCTTCATAACGTATTGACTCCTCCCATAACGTTAAATCCCCCTCAGATGTAAACAAATATCTTTTGTCATAACGTAATCGAATGTATAATCATGGGAGATATTATGAGAACCAGCACCCCGGCCTAAGGTATGGGTAAGGGAGTTATGAGAAATAGTCATAGATGTCGACGGATTGGAACAACATTTAAATAATGTGATGGGTATAATAGATACGTACTATTAACAGCAATAGGAGAGGTGACAGCCACTATGACCGCATCCAATAAAACGCTAAGAACTTGCAAACAGGGGCATCAATACTATAAAAGCACGGATTGTCCGACTTGTCCGGTGTGTGAGCAAGCGCGCAAGCCGCAGGAGGGGTTCCTTGCGGTTCTCTCAGCGCCTGCTAGACGTGCGTTGGAGCACAATGGAATAACCACGTTGGCAGAGCTAGCTAAGTATAGTGAAAAAGAGATTATGCAGTATCACGGAATGGGCCCAGCATCATTGCCTAAGCTTAGAAATGCTTTGCAAGAAGCAGGACTGTCGTTCAAACCTTGAAACAAATGAGCATAAAAAGCAATATGAAACGCAACATGAAATGCGAATACGTAAGCTAAAGCAACAATTAAAAAATAGGAAAAAAGAACCGACAAACTTTTAGGTAGAAAGCGGGAGAATGTGGATGTCGCTGTGGGGTCAGATTTTACTATGCGGAGTAGTAGGAGCACTAGTGTACTGCGGTTTGTATGTTTGGACACCAAAGCTGGTGAACAGGGGCGTCCCTCTTTTGTTCTCGTTTTGGTTCTTTTTATGGGCACCAGTCCTTCTATTGATACCCTTGAGTATATTGCTGTATTGGATAGATGGCGGCGTTCTGTCTCTAGCATCCTTCGTAGAGCGATTTCGCTTAACGCCCATTAATAGCCAGGACTGGCTGTGGGTCATTGGAGCCGTTGTTTTTACTATTTTATTTGATCAGTTATTAGAACCGGTAGGTAAATATTTCGCACGCAAACGCCTTTTTGCTCCACCTCCATACCTTCCGGCGCCTTTCAATCCGCTTAAGAAATTTTCCATACCGCCTACTGAATTTTTTCATACACCGCTGCGTCGAAATGGGAAGCTGCTTGCTTGGTTCATTCCGCTGCATTTGATTGCTATGTTCAGCGAAGAGCTAATGTGGAGAGGGTATATGCTTCCCTTGCAAATCGAACTATTCGGTTCATACGCTTGGGTCGTTAACGGATTGCTGTGGGCTTGGTTGATACATGCATGCTTAAAATGGCATTTTATCGGGATGCTTCCGGGCATGCTCATTGCACCATGGATTGCACAGTATACGGGTTCGACATGGGCTTCGTTCGCTGCACATGCAATTGGCAATGCGCCACTCTGGGTCTTGCTATGGATTGGCGTTATGCATACGCCGACTACGAAGGTGGATAAAGGCTGCTAAAGGAGAAACTTCATCTGCACAGCAGTCCAGCAGCTCAGATGCTTCAGTGTAGCAATATCGAAGTGCCGCTCCCATCGCATTCACGTAGACAAGAGGTAGCGGAGCCATAGATTCATTGCTTACAGGAAACTGGAGTAGGGAGTGCGAACATGGTTAGTAATGAAGGAGCAACAGCTTCCACACATGGAAGACGGTTGCTCCTTCCTATGTCATCTAATTAGACCGGTCACATCTGAAGTTATTGCAGTGCTTGAATCGCATATTCCAACTCCACATCTATACTATCAACATACTTGGCCTTAAACGTTTCTCTTGTTAGCGGAATTTGAATATCTGGGGTAACGCCACCTTTTCCGCTAAAGTCGCTGTCGACTTGAATCTCATGGTTGCGGTTCAATGATCTGCCGTCTGGCAATTGTACGACATATCCCTCTGGCAGCTGAATGGTAATCGGAGCTGTGTATAGACCAAATGAGCCATTGGTAGACGTAAATCCAATGATTTTGACATTGGGTAGTCCTTTCAAGGCAAGTGGAATTCCTTCTCCAGAGCTGACCGTTTGACTGTTGATTAAGATGATGATTTTCCCGTTGAACGATGGTTTTGTAGGCGTGAGCGTTCTAGTTTCATTATGATTCAATTCGAATTTGTGGGTATACCTGTTATAATAGCTCGTAATTTCGTAAAAACGTTCCTCCTGTACAAAATGCCGGGCTATATCCGCTACTAATTGGTCCTCACCGCCTCGATTATCTCGAACATCAATGATCAATCCTTTCATTTGATTATCCAGATATGCTTGTAACTTGCTGTTCAATATTTCTTCAAGACTTGTAGCGAAGAGCTCCTTCTGAAAAGAATTAATCTTCAAATAGCCGTACCCGCTGCTTAATAATTGACCTTCAATGATGTCCTGCCCAGCATTCTCCCTTTGTAAAGTTAAAAAGTTGTCGTCGTATGCCTGAAGTGTAACTTTTTGGGTTTTCGTTTCGTTTAGATTGTTAAAGGCGACTTGCACCTCTCTGCCAATTGGGGCTCGTGTCATAAGCAGACCTTGATGATGCATCTTCGCTTGTTCTGTAGCTAATGAGGTAACAATGAAGCCTGAGTTATTATAAGCTTCTTTCGCATCACGGCCATCCCAAGTCACAATCTCTGCACCGACTTTGATTCCTATCTGTTCAGCAGGACTATCCTTAATGACCTTGTTCACGAGTATCGTACCATCATCCAGCCGGATCGCGGTTATGCCGAATCCGCCTCCAATTTCAGCCTTAAGCTCTGCCTTATTTTCTTTAAGACCGACATGACCATCGGGAATGGAGCTGACGTATTCCTTCAAGGTCTGGTAATAGAGCGCTTTATCCTGGTTTTTCTCAGCTTTTTGGAAGATAGGCTCGAACTTACTTCTTAGCGCATCCCAATTGACTTTTTTCCAATCACTGAACGGGTATTCCACTGACAGTCGCTCATTCATTTTTACAAATGCTTGGGAGTAGCTCAGGCTGCTTAAGTCGCTTACCGGATTGTACCTCAATTGCCCTGCGAACATCAGTGCAGCTACAAGCGGGATCACCCCGACGATACAAACTATAATCCGCCATATTCGATACTTAGGAACAAGGATGCGTCGAGAAGGCTTGAATACCTTTTTGATGGTGCAAATGAATACGAGGAATGTCCAAGAATAGATGAGCAAGGATAGATCTGAAGTATTCCCATCTAGAATGCTTATCACTGCTCCAAGAAGGGCGATACTCGGCACAAAGTCTAACCACCTGTAATATTTCTGAATCGGTACAGCATACCAGATCAGAACAAACAAATTCAAAGCGCTAAGGATTAAATCCCAGACCGTAAACCACTTAATGGAATCAATCGTGCCGTAAAAGCTCATGAAAGAGCACCTCTCCCCATAAAATCAGTTTCTATATAATGCCATTCTGAAGCTGCTTGAACGATACATAAATTGTTCCTAAATTTTCGCACGCTCGTGAATACTGCTCTACAGTGTGTCTGGTCTAAACATCAATCTTATTTGAAATGAGCTGATACTTATGCATAAAAGAATCTTTACATTACTGCTTTTATTAATGTTGTTAGGCATTACCGGTTGTGGAAGTAAATCCATAGTTTCTATAGAGCTAGAGTGTCAAGGGTTGGAACGAGTGGAGAAGTGCAGCAATTATAGCAGTAGTAATGAGCAGATCATGAAGAAGTTCGAAAGGGCAACCGATACAGCGACGAAATTGCCAGGCGCATTAGATTACGCAGCAGAATATCGCATGACCATTACTTATTCTGACCATACGATTGCTAAGTACGATTTATCATTAGGTGCAGAGAGAGGAAAGAAAGGCTTACTAGTCGACCTGAATCATTCTGAAGTAGGATACGAAATAGGAAAAACCTATGCCAATCAACTGCGGGAAGTTATCAACAAATCGGGGAAGAGCGAGTAGAAGGAATACGACTGCTTGAACGTACCCATGTAGAATTTCGAATCTGATAAAAATAAAGGGGTGAATACGATGCCCAACTCATCTATGATCTCATTTATCGTTCTTTTTATAGTGCTGCTTAAATCGATACTCAGCAGATTGATTATAGGGCCAGAAAAAACGGAGATTCGTGAAGAAGGCAAGAAACTACAATGGTGGGGCTTGATTCTATTTGCGATCATCTGTTTAGGTGTATTCTTCTACTATTATGATTACATCTATTCCAATACCATCGTATTGAAGATGTTTTGGATATCATTTTTGGCGATTACAGGAGCGTTCAATTTTTTTATCGAATGGAAGTATTCCAGCAATCGAAAACAGTGTATCGTAACCGCGATCATTTTCACTCTAGCTGCATTACTGGTTGCCATTGTTATTTATGAACCTTGATTTCGTACAGACGGCTTCATTTTGGTTTGTGCGCCACCATTTGTACCCGAAGATGTTGATTATACCGTTCAAGAGTTGTTTATATTGAAGAAATATCGGGGTACGAACATTGCATCGATCACAGTAGAGAAGGTGCTTGGGCAGCTTTCTGGGAAGATTTCCATCTGTCAGTTGGCAGCAAACCAACGAGCGGTAGCCTTTTGGAAGAAGTATTATCGGGAACATCATATTGATTACGTTGAAACTCGAGAGTGTATCCCGATAGATGGACTTGAAGGATTGCAAGAAATTATTTCTCAATCCTTTGAAATCCAGCGCACATGTTGAGTCCATATATGATAGATCTCTAGGTACGATGCTTGCTACCCTCAGGCAAATCCAAAGCATGTATCGGGAATAAGACTTGTTCGATTAATTCCTTAATCATTCGATGTATAAGCCAACCTCACGATACCCAACATTCTCCTATTTATTTAGAAAACTTTAGGTGTTACACTAATTTGTCGATAGCGTAACGGATATTCATTATGTCTATTCTTATCAAGAGTAGCTCAAGATAACAAAATACAGTCATCAGAGGGAATGATCATCATGAAGAAACGTGCTGTAAGCTTACTTATTTTTATTTTTCTCCTAAGTTTGGCCCTTCCAGGACAAGCTTCGATGGAAGCGGTTAGCCAAGAACCGATTATTAAAGATGGAAATCTCGAAAAATCGATTCGTTCATGGATAGGTATAAAAGACGATGAACCCCTTACCAAAGCGGATTTAGAATCTCTCACCGTTGTATCTTTGTCAGGTAAAGGAATTAAAGATCTGCAGGGATTGGAGTATGCCGTCAATATCACGGATCTCGATTTAGACATTAATGAAATTACTGATCTTGCACCGCTAAAGAAACTCTCAAAGATCCATACTCTCAGCCTCAAAGCCAATAAAATTTCATCAATTGAGGAATTGTCAGCTCTGAAGCAGTTGAAATATCTAGAAATAAGTTGGAATCGGGTCTCATCCCTAGATGTAGTGAAACAATTGCCTCGTCTAATTGAGTTGGGCGCCGCCCACAATCAAATTTCGAATGTTCCAGCACTCTCTAGTGCCGCAGAATTAGCGTATTTGAAAATGGACGACAATGCGATAGAAGACATAGCTCCTCTCGGCAACATGAAAAAGTTGACATATCTTAATGTATCTAACAATAAAATTAAGGATTTCTCGCCGCTACGAATGCTGTCCAAAAGTCTGACATATCTGGGGATTGATGGACACCAGGTAACTGATCTTAAGCTGCTAGAAGGATTCAACAATCTCGAAGGTCTCTCTGCTAACAACAATAACATCGAGAGTCTTGCTCCTTTAGCAAAATTAACTAACTTGTCTACTTTGGATCTTTCTTCTAACAAGATTAAAGATATAGAACCATTAAACCATTTGAACAAGTTGGATTCCCTCTACTTGAATAACAACCGAGTGTGGAATTTGGAACCGTTAAGAAATTTGAAAGCCCTAAAAATCCTACATTTGAACAACAACCGGGTGTGGGATTTGGAGCCGATTCAAAATAATAGTTATGATTTTCATTGGGATACGGGGGCAGAACGATACGGACTGCAGTTGAACGATAACTACTTGGACTTAAGCCAAGGCACCCAAACCTATAAAATATTTAAAAAATTAAATGCGGATAACTATGGTATTAAGTCTCAGCGTAAGACTCAACGCTTGGTGATCGGCAGCAAGACAGCCTATGTGGGCGACAGTATCTACAATCTAACAGCAGCGCCATTCATTCAGACAGGCCGTACCTACGTACCTATCCGTTTCATTTCCGAGAAACTTGGGGCAAATGTAAGTTGGAACCAGAGTACGAAGGAGGTAACGATTCAAAAAGACAGCAAAACGATTCGTTGGGTTGTGGGGAATAAGCAAGTTAAGATAAACCAGCAAACTGTGATGTCCGACGCTCCTTTACTACTGAGAAATAACAGCACGTTTGTTCCAGTACGCTTTGTGTCGGAGCAGCTTAATACTTCGGTTGAATATTTAGGCAGCAAAAAAATGGTCATCATATTCCCAGAATAAGACCGTATAACAGAACTCAATTTTGGACGCATCTAAGGACAACTGGATTGCGTCCTTTTTCTTTACTTGCTGTTACAGACAGCGCGGAGAATATGGCGGAGACATTTTTTGAAAAAATCGAGTTAATCGACAAACGTTAAGGAAGTCCATCCTTAAGTAGGATGGACTCTGATGTCCCTTAGTTTTTACCATTCTTTTGGCTCATAATTTAAGTCTCTAAATAATTGAGATAGCTCCTTCTTGGATAAATCTCTCCATTGTCCAACAGGAAGGTTGGTTAAATGAATATTCATGATTCGGATTCTTTTCAATCGGCGAACGTTGTATCCTAATGCAGTGCACATGCGGCGAATTTGACGGTTTAGTCCCTGTGTTAAAATGATTTTAAAATCAAACTTTGATAATTGAACTACTTTACAAGGCAGTGTTTTTGTACCTAATATTTTGACACCCTCTGACATCCTCTTCAAGAATTCAGGAGTAATTGGCTTGTCTACTGTAACGATATATTCCTTTTCGTGCTTATTTTCAGCACGCAGAATTTCGTTAACAATGTCGCCATCGTTCGTAAGAAGGATTAAGCCCTCGGAATCTTTATCCAGGCGCCCAATATGAAATATTCGTAATGGATGGTTGACGAAATCAACAATATTCCCCTTTACACCTTTTTCTGTTGTACTAGTGATACCTACAGGTTTATTTAAGGCAATATAGACATTATGCTTTGCTTCTCGGTTTAAGATTGGATTGCCATCTACTCGAACGTCATCCCCAGCTTCAACTTGGCTTCCTATAGTTGCAAGTTTACCATTAATAGTAACTCTTCCATCGGTAATTAATTTATCGGCACCTCGTCTAGATGCTTTTCCAGATTCACTTATATATTTATTAATACGCATGCTGACACATCCTTAATGAGAGGATTATTTAATTAGATACTAACTATACTTTATTTTAAGGATGAATCACATACTATTATTCAGATATAACGGATAAAAATTTGTTCCAAAAGTATCCATATCATTTCTGCAGGAGTTAGAAGAATAACGAAAAGAAGGAGTTTATCGAGACTCCTCGAACTTTTATAGTTGGAGTGGATAAATTAGGTAATTATTGTTCGGCAAACTGACGGATTAACTTTAAAATGCTACCTATTTGAATGGCACGAATAATAAGGGGAAAAGGAAGGTTCATGATGATTCAATTCCAAAAAAATAATATTACTGTTTTTCAAAGTGCACTATATATGACTACCACGGCAATCATTCAAACTAATGAAGCAATCATTATGACAGATCCTAATTGGTTGCCTGCCGAAATTGAAGAAATTAAGCGCTATATAAATAAAATGAAAGGTGATAAGCAACTATATATTATTTACACACATAGCGATTTTGACCATATTATTGGGTCAGGGGCCTTTCCAGAAGCTAAGGTAATTGCATCTAAACAATTGGATGAAAATCCGAATAAAGAAGACAGCATTCAAAAGATTAAACAATTTGATCAAAAATACTATTTACATAGAAGCTATTCACCCGTATATCCAACGGTAGATATTGTTGTTTCAGCGGATGGACATAAATTAGAATTAGATTCGATAACCCTGACATTTTATCAAGCACCTGGTCATACGAATGATGGTTTATTTACAGTGATCGAACCATATGGTCTATTTTGTTCTGGAGATTACCTGTCAGATGTTGAGTTTCCGTTCATTTTTAGCAGTTATGAAGACTATGTACATACGATCAATAAAGCAGAAAATATTTTGCTAAATCATCAAATAACGACTCACATACCTGGACACGGATCGACAACACAGAATCAGGAGGAAATTCAAAAAAGGATAAACAGTTCTAAATATTACTTAAAACAGCTTCTTCATGATAACGGAGAGTTAGAAAAATACTTAAGCAGGGAGTATCCATTTTTTGAAGGAATGAAAAGCATTCATGCTGACAATAAAGAGATGGTCAAGGTGCCTTCCCCTCCTTCAAGCGGCTAAATGTCTGCATGAACTGCTCCTTCGTAATCGATACGGTCGATCCAATTTGGTTAAATACAGCATGCGATTGGCGGATTGGAGCGTTTTGCTTCGCCCCGCTAGATGAGGGGATTGGATGCAACAACGTCGTATATCTAGAGAGACATTTGTTAATACCAGTCTATGTGAACACCATTTAATAAACCAGCAAATTTGCCAGTCGAAATTTTCCCTTGAATCATCATTTTTGGCATTATATTTGGTAAGAGAATTAGGAAACCAAAGAAAGAGAAATGAGGGATCGAAGTGTCGTATATCGTTGATTTTAAAAATGTGTCTACGGTTGGTTTAGAATCTTCACCTGTAGCAGAAACACTTGCTGGTTTACGTGCTAACGAAGCCCGTTACTTCATGAATAAATACAAACATGAATTTACGGTTGTACCAGCTAGCGAAAGTCAGAAGAACCTTGATTACGTGAACCGAATCTTGAAAGAGGAACGTGATATTGAGTTTGCGGCCAAACCTTTAGAAACGTCGCACTTTCAAGTGGAAAATATTCAAATCACCTACGTTTTTTATGAGGATGGTCTTGGGCTCAATGTCATGTATACGGTGGATGACCCGAAGAAGCGAGCTGTTGGATTTAAGCTTTCTGAGGGGATGGAGGTACCACAGGAGTTAGAGGGGAAGTTTAAGTTTGCCAGACAGAAATCAAAATTGGCGGGAACAATTCGAGGCTCGTATTTTGTGATTAAAGGAGAATATGAATATACATTGTGACAATATGCAGGCCATCCACACTGGATGGCCTTAAAATTTGCCGTTAAAGAAGCGCGATGAACTGTATTACAAGTAAGGCGAGAATGATGTTTTGAGGGATGTGAATGTTCAGCCTCAGCAGCTAGTACGTGGGGTAAGTAACGTTTCATGATATCGAACATTTGTTCTTTTCTGGGAAAGGCTATGATGGTACAATACTCGTATGTGAAGCAGTAATTACATGATGAGGTGTGCGCAAATGAATGATTATATCGTGATCAAGAAGCGTAGATCCAATTATCCCAATCCGCTGACGCTAATAAAGGGACAATCCGTCATTATGGGGGAAAAATATGAAGGGCCTGAAAATTGGGAGAACTGGATTTTCTGCACGACGCAATCAGAGGGGAACCAAAAAATCAGCGGATGGGTTCCGATGCAGCTCCTTGACACTAAGGGGACAGAAGCAATTGTCCTTGAGGACTATACCGCACGAGAATTGAATGTTGATGAAGGCGATCAGCTCGTGGGTCATAGGGAGCTAAATGGTTGGAGATGGTGCACTCACCGGATGAACTCCGAAGAAGGATGGGTACCAGCGGGAAATCTACAACTTGCAGATGATTATTTTTTATAAGGGGTGGTTGGCGCATTGAGTAACTCGCATATTCTAACAAGGACGGAAATAGAAAGACTCCTCGTTTTCATTGATTGTTTTCAGGACGCCGATCATGAACATATTCGAATCGTGAACGGGTATCCTTGTGAAAGTGAAGTGGTTACCGCATTTCGAAAAGCGCTTGATGATAGTGGATTTTTGGTTGTGTTTGATTGGAAAGCTTGGCTCGTGGAGCACGAAATCTATCAGGACATCAGGAATCATGTCGATGAACAGATCAGGAGAGCGGATATCGATACGCTTCGTAAACTTATGACCTGCTATATTCGTGGCGATCGATTCAATGAAGGAATGTTCGCAGCCGTTATTCAAAATGGGAATGTTTCGATAATTTTGCGTCGATTAAGAGAGTTATTTCCGGAGGAATAAAGAGAACTATTAGGTGTCTAGTCAACGAGTTATGGCGAAAAAACGATAACTCGTTTTTTATATCCATAAACATTATAACGTTATATTGACGTTGGTAACATGCGGTGCTACTATGAATTCAAACATTATAATGTTTGGCTTGGCCTTAATCCATCCACTATGAAATCAAGTTGTTAGATTGATAGATTGTTTACACGAAGCGAGGTGAGCAGCATGAGCGAACGGATCGTCGTAAGAGACGTGAAGAATGTGGACGGTACAGAAATAGACATCGTAGTTGAAGATGGAATTCTCTCAGCCATCACGGAAGCTGGCAAGGGTCAAGGTGACCGGATATTGGATTATAGCGGTACGGATACATACGTGTCGAGCGGCTGGATTGATATGCATGTCCATGCGTTTGAAGAATTTGATCCTTACGGCGACGCTATTGATAAGATAGGTGTCGAGCAGGGAGTTGCGACCATCATTGATGCCGGAAGTTTGGGGGCAGAGCGAATAGGGGAACTGAAGGAGAAGGCGGAACAATCTGTCACGAATGTGCTGGCATTCCTTAATATCTCCAAAATTGGACTGAAGCGTATCGATGAATTGTCGGATATGTCTTGGATTGATGAATCAGCGGTGAAGGAAGCGGTAGAACGATATAAAGACTTCATTGTTGGCCTCAAAGCGCGGATTAGTCGAAGTGTTGTGCTGGACAGCGGCATTGAACCGCTTCGCAAGGCACGGCAGTTTTCCGAAGACATGGGGCTCCCTGTTATGGTGCACATCGGGTCAGCACCTCCGGATATTGAAGAGATCGTTCCTTATTTGCAGCAGAAGGATGTCATCACACATTATTTAAATGGTAAAGCAAATAACTTATTTGATGCGAAGGGAGAACCGCTTCATGTGCTGAAGGAGGCGGTAGCACGCGGTGTCCATCTTGATGTTGGACACGGAACGGCCAGCTTCTCCTTCAAGGTTGCGGAAGCGGCTAAGTGTCATCACATTCCCGTGGATACAATCAGCTCAGACATTTATCGCGGTAATCGGCAGAACGGTCCTGTATACAGCTTGGCGCATGTGCTGTCGAAGTTCTTGTACTTAGGGTATACGCTTGAAGAAGTGATCGGCGGCGTGACGACACGTGCTGCGGGATGGTTAGGCAAGCCGGAGCTTGGTCGCATTCAAGTAGGAGATCGCGCGAACTTGACGCTGTTCGAAGTACGCAATGAGCCAATTGAACTCATCGATTCAGAAGGCGATGTCCGTATCGGGCATCAACATATCGTAACCAAGGGAGTGTTTGCGAATGGCGAGTACGTTGCATGTAAAGTACGGACTGAAGCGCGTCATTAATGCCAGCGGACGCATGAGTATTCTCGGCGTATCGGCTGTGTCCGATACAGTAATGGAAGCGATGAAGATCGGCGGACAGAGCTATGTGGAAATTGCCGACCTCGTCAATAAAGCAGGCGATTACGTTGCAGCGCTCATCGATTCCGAAGCAGCCGTTATTGTCAACTCAGCATCAAGCGGGATTGCACTATCTGTTGCGGCAATCGTGACGCAAGGCAACCGCCGCAAGAGTCTTCGCCTGCATCAAGATCCGATTGAGAAGAACGAGATCATTATTTTAAAAGGTCATAATGTCCAATACGGTGCACCTGTCGAGACGATGGTCTATTTAGGCGGCGGGAAACTCGTGGAGGTTGGGTATGCGAACGAAGGCAAGGCTGAGCATATCGAGGATGCCATTCATGAGAACACCGCGGCAATTCTCTATGTGAAATCTCACCATGCTGTGCAAAAAAACATGATATCCGTTGAGGAAGCTTGGGAAGTCGCGCAGCGTAATGGGGTGCCGCTCATCGTTGATGCGGCTGCGGAAGAAGATTTGCACAAGTATGTGCAGGTATCTGACCTTGCGATCTATAGCGGCTCCAAAGCAATTGAAGGTCCAACGACAGGCATAGTGGCGGGCAAACGTCAAGCCATCGAATGGGTGAAGGTACAGCTTCACGGGATCGGGCGGAGCATGAAGGTAGGCAAAGAATCCGTGTTCGGACTGCTGCAGGCTTTGGACGAATATATGGTGAAGGAAGACAAGAGCGAACAGGAGAAGGCAGAGCTTGCCAAGCTTATGCCGCTGAATGAGCTCCAGGGTGTCACATGCACGATTGTACAGGATGAAGCGGGGCGTGCAATATACCGTGCTCGCATTCAGATCGATCCTGCTCTGGCCAGCGCGACGGCGAAGGACGTTGTGAAGGGCTTGCAGGAAGGGGAAATCGCTATTTATACCCGTGACTATGGGGTTAGACAAGGATACTTCGATATCGATCCGCGTCCGCTTATGGGGGATGACATGGACGTCATTGAGTCACATATTCGCAAATTAGTGGGAGGGACTACTCATGTCTAATATGGATAAACGTTTATACAAAGGACGCGCGGCACTAAATGTGCTGGCAAACAGTGTGGAAAATGCAAAAGAAATTTTCGAGGCGGCAGAAGGTCATGTACTTGTTGGAGTCCTGTCCAAAAATTATCCGACGGTTGAGTCGGCTGTAGAAGCGATGAAGGAATACGGCGCTGCGATTGACGATGCAGTTTCAATTGGACTCGGGGCTGGCGACAATCGTCAAGCGGCAGTAGTGGCAGAGATTGCGAAGCATTATGGCGGCGGTCATATCAATCAAGTATTCCCTTCGGTTGGGGCAACACGCGCGAACTTGAATGGCAAGGATAGCTGGATTAACAGCTTGGTATCGCCGACTGGGCAGGTGGGATACGTTAACATTTCGACAGGTCCGGTAAGTGCGGATCAGGCAGACAAGGCCATTGTTCCTATTAAGAGTGCAATCGCGCTTGTACGCGATATGGGTGGGAATGCATTGAAATACTTCCCGATGAACGGGCTTGCCTGCGAAGAAGAGCTTCGGGCGGTTGCAAAGGCGTGCGGTGAAGAAGGGTTCGCACTAGAGCCGACTGGCGGCATTGATCTGGATAACTTCGAAGCGATCCTGCGCATTGCACTGGAAGCGAAGGTGCCAATTGTCATTCCACATGTGTACTCTTCAATCGTGGACAGTGCAACGGGCAATACGAAGGTAGAGGATATTCGTACTTTATACGCTGTGATGAAGAAGTGGGTCGAGTATTATGCCTAATGTGCCTAAGCTGGGCATGAAGAAGATAGCGGCCTTCGGCGAAGTGATGATGCGACTTACGGTGCCTGGCGTGGAGCGATTAAGCCAGGCAAGTCAGCTGGATTACTCGTTTTCGGGTACAGGCGTCAACGTCAGCTCGCAGCTTGCTCGCTTCGGCCATGATGCCTATTTGATTTCGCGGCTGCCAGACAATCCGCTTGGGGAAGCTGCGGAGGCATATTTGCGCAAGCTCGGGATAGGCACGGCGTTCATTAGCCATGGCGGCAAATACGTCGGCATGTACTTTTTAGAACAAGGATTCGGCCCCCGTCCTGGGCGCGTAACTTATACAGATCGTCTTGGAAGCAGCTTTAATACTGCGCCCGATGATGTGTATCCATATAGTGAGATTGCTGGCAGCATCGATGCGATTCACTTCTGCGGCATTGCACTCGCGATGAATGATAGTGTTCGCCAACATATGAAGGCATTAGCTGCCGCCGTCAAGGCTGCGGGAGGTACTGTCATCTTCGATTGCAACTATCGTCCTGCGCATTGGGGCGAAGAGGGCTATGTGAAGGCAAGAGCACATTATGAAGGGATGCTCAGGTTCGCGGACATTGTCATGATGAATGAGAAGGACGCGATGCTGACGCTCGGGATGGAGACGGAGAAGACGGAGCGGCGCGAACAGCTGGAGGAGTTGATTCCTCGAGTTGCAAAGCTGTATAATATTTCGGTCATAGCAGGTACTCACCGCGCTATTCACGAGAATCAGACGCATTCCTTGCAAGGCTTCATGTATAAGCAGGAATCCTTTACCTTCTCGGAACGATTAACGTTTGCGGTTCATGATCGGATCGGAGCGGGGGATGCCTATACATGCGGTATTTTGCACGGAGAATTCCAAGGCTTCGCTCCAGAGCAGACGGTAGAGTTCGCCGCTGCTTCCAGCATGCTTGCGCACACATTTGAGGGTGATACACCAATGGCCACGGAGCGTGAGGTGCTGCGAGCGATGGTGGAGTCTGGGATAGATGTAGAAAGGTAGGCAGTAACATTGAGATTGTCACGCAACAAACGTCCCTTGTACGTACAGGTAAGAAATATTTTGCGAGAGCGCATTTTGCACGGTGTATATCCGCTAGGGACATACATCCCTTCGGAACCGCAGCTTGAAGAAGAGTTCCAAGTTAGCAAAATTACAGTACGCAATGCAATTATTGAGCTTGTGCAGGAAGGGTATGTGGAGAAAGGAAGCGGCAAGGGAACCAAGGTCATTCGCAATACTTCCGTCTCGAAGCTGTCCAAATGGAAGCGGTTCACGGAAATCCTAGTCGAAGAAGGCCACAAAATTCAGAAAAGAGTCATTCGGGCCGAGGTCATACACAATGAAGCAGGAACGATTCCATTTCCATTGTTCGGGGGACATTGCCTGTGCATTGAACGGGTATATGATTTGAACGGAACGCCATATATTCACTATACCCATTATGTAAGGCTTCAGGAGGAAGGGCTCGATCTATCTGAATTGAGCGAGCAGTCGCTGTATGAATGGCTCGAAGATCAGCATATCGAGCTTGGAAAATATAAAGACGAGTTTGCTGTTGCGACTGCACCAGAAGCTGCGAGATCAATACTTGAAGTCAGTCACGAAATGCCGCTATTAAAGCGTTCCCGCTATTCTTATGACATTGACGGGGCGTTGATTGAATATAGCGAAGGGTATTATCATACGGAACTTCACAGCTATGTTGTCAATTATGATGGTTAAATCCATGCATGTTCGAATCAGATGTACGTAAATTCATAAAAGACAGTAGCCCGCTCTTCATGCAAATTTCAGTTCGATTGCATAGAGGAAGAGGGGCTTCTGTCTTGTTTTGTTTTAGAGGATTGTGCAGCAGTGGGTGAATTGTGAAAAATGATTGACAAAAAACGGTGATCATTTACAAAAAATTAAAGAATTATGCTAATTTATAGTAAATGATATTGTTAATGGCCTCAATACTGTATATAATACGTTATGGAAATCATTAACTTTCTCTACAAAAGGTGCATCTTCTTCCTCCATAGAATTACGCATGTAGAGTTTTATATGAGGAGGTGTCCAGCATCACAAGCAATGCCTAATTTGAGCCTCATACATGTCTATATTCGTTTCTGCCTCTACACTACTTCGTCGCAATTTGTCAGGAACAGGTTTTGCCCGTAATCCAACTTAGATCCCCATCACAGTTTACGATTTTTCAACAATAACCTTGATAGCCACGATCATGACGAGCAATTATAACTTCATATAGCCATGTATCTTATCTCTTCTGCGGATATGATTGTGAACTCTTTTGGAACAGAATCCACTGATGATGTTTCCGGACGCTTACGAATATTTTTCGAATAGGGGAGAGTCAACGTGAACGCGAATCCTAACGAATGGTATCCTTTGACGCAAGCGCAGCGCAGAATCTGGTACACAGAAATGATGCATCCTAATACGTCAGTTACTACCGTTGCTGGAACAATGTACATACGAGGCAAGGTAGACGTTGAGATTTTGAAAATGGCGATATATCAAGTGATCATGCAGCATGATGCCTTCCGAATACGAATCGCAATGACAGACAATCAGCCGAAGCAGCAATTTGCTCCCGTAGAGCAAATCGTCCCTCACGTTGATTACTTAGAGTGGGATAATCAGATTGAAGCTGAGAGCTGGTTACATCGATTTAATCATATTCCTATCCATATGTTCGACCCAGCGTTATATCACTTTGTCGTATTTAACGTCAATGATGAGGAAGCATGGTTCAATTTGAAAATGAATCATATTGTAACGGATGGAGTCTCTTCTCATCTTATCGTTTATAAAATCATGAAGAATTATACAGCAATGTTGAGTGGCAACGCGGACACGGATGAACAAGAGAGCACTTACCTGGATTACATATTCGCGGAACGAGAGTATGAACAATCTGATCGATACGCGAAAGATAAGTCATATTGGCTGGATAAGTTCAGCACAATGCCAGAAGTGATAAGTATCAAATCTTACCCTCCTCATTCAATCGGCACTGAGGCCAGTCGGACAAGCATCACGGTTAGCGGAGAAATGTACGAGAAGCTTTACCGATTTAGCCAGCAGCACAATATCAGTCTCTTTACTCTATTTCTAGGTTCTTTATACGCATTTCTATATAAGACGACAGGGAACAACGATATTGCTGTCGGTGCCGCTTATGCGAATCGAACTTCCAGGCAAGACAAGGATGCGCTGGGCATGTTCGTAAGCACGGTAGCCGCTCGTTTGACGATTACCCCAGACCAAGATGTACTAACCTTCCTACATAACGTTGCCAAAGAGCAAAAAGCAATTTTGCGGCATCAGAAGTATCCTTACAACCAGCTTATTCTTGATTTAAGAGAGCAAAATAATAGTGTTGAGATTCAGGATTTGTACCGTATTTCCATCGATTATATGCCGATACGCTGGTTCAGTCACGGAGAACTAGCCGCCCGCCAACGCAGCAGCTTTTGCGGTCATGAGGTAGACGATTTTGCAGTTCACGTAGAAGATATGATGGATGATAATCAGATCATTTTCAATATCGATTATCGCAAACAGTTGTTCGAAGAGCATGAAGTCATTCGTATCATCGATCAAATGATGACCATCGTTGATCAGATGTTGAGTAATCCGAGCCAGAGCTTGCAGCAGTTGTCCATGATCAGTGATAAGGAAGCTCAGATCATCCTGACACGCTTCAGCAACGGGAATTGGTCAACGCCGCAGCCTGTTGGACGAACGATTCACCAGTTGTTTGAGGAACAGGTCGAACGCACGCCTGATCAGGTTGCTGTCGTGTTCGGAGATCGGCACCTAACCTACAAGGAACTGAATGAACAAGCCAATTGCTTCGCTCGAACATTGCGAGCCCATGGTGTAGCAGCAGAGCAATTCGTAGGCATCATGGCAGACCGCTCGATTGAGATGGTCGTCGGTATACTTGCAATATTGAAGGCGGGTGGAGCCTACGTTCCGATAGATCCTGAATATCCAGAAGAGCGCATTTTATATATGCTGGAAGACTCTAATGCAAGAGTACTCGTATCGCAAAGTCATTTACAGACACGGCTCGGTTACACAGGAACATGGGTATTGCTTGATGATGAGAACGACTATGAAGCAAACCGCGATAACTTGGAGTCGGTCAACGAAGCACATCATTTGGCTTATGTCATCTATACATCCGGTACAACTGGCAAGCCGAAGGGCGTCATGATTGAGCATAAGCAGATTACAGCCTTGGGGGATGCATGGAAGCATGCCTATCAATTAGATGAATCGGGAATTCGGACGCTGCAATGGGCAAGCTTCTCCTTCGACGTATTTACGGGAGACATGGTGCGAGCGCTGCTGTACGGAGGCGAGCTTATCATCTGCCCAAGCGAAGCGCGAGCTAACCCTGAAGCGATATGCGAGCTAATCGCAAGACATCGCATCCACATATTCGAATCAACCCCAGCCCTCGTTATTCCGTTGATGGAATATGTGCATGAACAAGGGAAGGATGTAAGCAGTCTGCGCCTGCTCGTTGTGGGCTCGGATCATTGCCCGGCTGCGGAATATCGCAAGCTGATGGAACGATTCGGCTCGCAAATGAGGATCCTGAACAGCTATGGCGTGACTGAGGCTTGCGTCGATGCGTGCTATTACGAGAGAAATGGTAGTGTGGATTCCATCACCATGCTTCCGATAGGTAAACCACTGCCTTCGGTATCTATGTACATTCTAGACGAGAACAAGGCGCTTCAGCCAATTGGAATTGTAGGAGAGCTCTACATAGGTGGAGCCGGTGTCGGCAGAGGTTATTTGAACCGTGATGACTTGACAGCAGAAAAATTCGTTGATGACCCCTACTCACAAGGAAAGATGTATCGGACAGGTGATTTGGCAAGATGGCTGCCGGACGGAAACATCGAATACCTTGGAAGGCTCGATCATCAAGTCAAAATTCGGGGTAACCGGATAGAAATAGGGGAAATTGAAACGCGCATGCTGCAAACATCACTCGTGCGGGAAGCCGTTATCGTAGCGCGCGAGGATGAAAATGGACTGAAAGCTCTGTGCGCCTATTATGTTGCCGACAGCGAGATATCCGTACAGCAATTGCGTTCAACCCTAGCAGAACAAGTACCGGATTATATGATTCCGTCTTATTTCATGAAGCTGGAACGATTGCCGCTTACGCCGAACGGCAAAATCGATCGGAATGGATTGCCTGCACCGTCTGGTCAGGACTATTCCGGCAAGATTTATGTGGAGCCTCGTAACCAAGCGGAACAAACGCTGGCTAGCATCTGGAAAATGGTGCTTGGAGTCAAGCGAGTGGGTATTTTGGATCATTTCTTCGAGCTAGGTGGAGATTCGATCAAGTCCATTCAAGTATCTTCTCGCATGCAGCAAGCTGGATATAAGCTGGATATCCGGGATCTGTTCAAGTATCCGACCATTGAACAAATAAGTCCACATCTGGTGGAGGTTCAGCGAAAAGCTGAGCAGGGAGAAGAGAGTGGTGAGGTTGGGCTCACTCCTATATTGCGCTGGTATTTTGATCGAGATGAAGTGAGTCTGCATCATTACAATCAATCCATAATGCTGCACCGCAAGGATGGATTCGATGAAGCGGCACTTCGCAATGCATTGCACAAGATAACGGAACATCATGATGCGCTGCGCATGGTATTCCGCCGCACGGAACAGGGAGAATACGCGGCCTGGAACCGGAGAATCGAAGAAGGCGAGCTTTACCGTCTTGATGTGTTGGATATCAAGGAACGTTCCGCTGGCGTAGAAAGCGAAGAATCTCTTCACAACATGCTCATGGCTGAAGCCGATGTGATTCAGGCTGGGTTCGATATAGAGGCAGGGCCACTTGTAGGCGCAGGATTGTTCCGCTGCCCAGATGGAGATCACCTGCTTATCGTCATTCATCATGCTGTTATTGATGCCGTATCTTGGCGCATTTTGCTCGAGGATCTTGCCACCGGATACGAACAGGCACTTCAAGGCAGTGAGATTCGTCTCCCTGACAAGACTGACTCCTTCCGGTTATGGTCCAGACAGCTTTCAGCATATGCGCAGCAGTCTGACATGAACGAGGAGCTGAAATATTGGCAGCAAGTCGCACAGACGCCGATTACTCCACTGCCGACGGATTACGCGGGAATTGCTCTTCAACGGGATAGCGAATCGGTCACGGTTGAATGGAGTGCTATTGAGACCGAACTGCTGTTGAAGCAGGCGCATCGGGCCTATAACACGCAGATGGACGATCTTCTCTTAACGGCACTCGGCATTGCATTCCGGAGATGGTGTGGGCATGAGCGCATCCGAATTAATTTGGAGGGACATGGTCGGGAGTCGATCCTGCCAGATCTTGATATCACACGCACGGTAGGCTGGTTCACGAGTGAGTATCCGCAGCTTCTCGAGGTGGGCTCTGAGGAAGAACTGCCGCGAATCATCAAGTCGGTCAAAGAAGATTTGCGCAGCATTCCGAATAAAGGGATCGGTTACGGCATTTGTCGATATTTATCCAACACGGGTATTCGTGAGGATTGGGGAACAGCTCCTGAGGTTAGCTTCAACTACTTGGGGCAGTTCGACCAAGATTTCCAGAACAGCGGGTTTTCTCCATCGCCGTATACTACAGGCAGCAATATTGGGGGAGATCAGCAAAGACCTTATCTGCTGGACATGAATGGCATGGTCTCGGACGGTAAATTGCAGTTCGACATCAGCTATGGACGGACACAATATCGTGTTGAGACGATTGAGCGATTGGCAAGCTTGATTCGGGACAGCTTACTTGAAATCATCGAGCATTGTGTGGCCAAGGAGCGAACAGAGCTCACGCCAAGTGACGTGTCATTGCAGCGCATTAGCATTCAAGAGCTGGAGCAGATCGTTGAACGGACAAGCGGTATCGGTGAAGTGGAGGATATCTATGCATTAACGCCGATGCAGAAGGGAATGTGGTTCCAT
>NZ_MAIS01000143.1:0-8368 GCF_001680695.1 Paenibacillus sp. KS1
GATGGTGTCTAACAATTGGGGTGCAGTTCATTCGGAGGCCTGCTTTTTACTGCTTTTTACTGCTCTTTACTTCTTTTTACCTCCTTAAACACGAGGCTATTCATGCAACAGTTTAATCCTCTTTAATAACGAAGCCGCATCAGCAGTGACTTCATTTCCTCGTCCGCCATGAGCTCTGCATTATATTTTTGTGAAATTCTCGCCAAGGCAACATCATGGTAAAAGAACTCAATAAAGAATTTTACGAATGGCTGCGCCCCGGTGCGCATTGCCTGCCATTCCCCTTGCTCCATCCCCGCGAACATAATTTGGGATGAGTCGGCTGCAACCAGCATGAATCTCTCCAGCGTATGATGCTCTTCCGTCGGCGATAACGTATTCAGCTTCGACACTCGGGCTTTCGGCACATCTGTCCCCGTTACAAATGCCTCCACTCGTACGCCTTCCCGCTCCTTCTTCTCAAGCAGCGGCACATATTTCCGAAATTCATCGCTCCACATCGAGGCGATAATCGTGTCCTGCGCCTCTTCAATCAGATGCTGGCAATACGCCATAATCGAAGCTTCCGATTTCAAGCTCCACACATGATTGTCCGCTGCGATTTTGCGCTCATTCATTTGCTTCAACTGTTCAATGCTCTGTTCGAATTCCTTGGACAGCTTCTCGATAACAACCTGAAGCGGCAGCGCCAAATAGGTCTTTTTCTTTTCGGATATGGAATCCGATATTAATCCCTTATCAATAAGACGCGACAGCACCTCATATATTTTCGCCTTCGGCACGCCTGAGTGCTTGACCACACTCGTTGCATCCATAGGGCCGTCTCCTGCCACCAACGTCTCGTATACTTTGCTCTCATATTGTGAAAAACCGAATTTCTGAAGCATAGCTCCTCCTTCTCTTTCCTGCAGCCGTATCGGAACTTGTCCGCATCATGATGATGTTAGGATTATCTTACTCCAGCCGATTCAAAATGAAAAGTCGAGCGCGAAGCGAAGCCGAAGCACACTTGAATTATTTTGTAATATTTTTCAAGAAACCATCGCAACCGTTGCTGCATCTAGTAGGTGTATAAGTCTGCCTTTTCTCATATGGGTCTGGAATTAGATGATAAAAAGATCCTGCCGCTATATGAATATATGATCAATTTTAATAAAATCGAGGTGTACTTGTATCAAAGGAATGACGAACCCGGTAAACAGAATATGATACGCAGATGCAGAAAGGAAATAGTGCTTTGAATCTATCTAAGGAAACTCACGCAAACAAACACAAATCAGACAATGAACGCAAATTTTCTGTCCGTTTGACTGGACTTTTCTTTATTATATTCGCCTTATTCGCCATACTTATTATACGCTTGGCGTTGCTGCAATTCGTAGATGGCCCTGCCCTCAAGCAAAAAGAAACTTCATTGGGCTACCGGACTACAGCTATCGCACCGATTCGCGGGATCATCTATGATGCTAGCAATCACAAGATCGCTTACTCTACATCGACACAATCACTTTACTTTAACGTGAACAAAAACTACAAGAATAAAGAAAACATGGCGGAAGCCAAGAAGCTCGCTGAAAAGCTCGCCGAGAGATTTAAAAGCAATACCAAGACGGGAGAGGAACAATCAGTCGAGGAAATAGTGAAGCGTATGGATTTGAATGCCAATGTTAATCCCGTATATGTCCCCCGCTTGATCAAAACGGATTTATCCTCGAAGGATATTGCTTATTTCTTGGAGCATAAGTCCGAATATAAAGATCTTGAGATTATAGAAGACAGCGTCAGAAACTATGATCAGGATACAGTCGCGGTGCAAACAATCGGCTATCTGAAAAAGTTCAGAGGTGTCAGAGAGTCCTACGATTATTATAAGGAGATATACGAAAATAGAAATTCCCGGCACGAGGAGCTCAGATACCTCGATTATGAGGATGTCGGTGTTGACGGGCTGGAGTTCATGTACCAGGAAGAGCTCCGCGGCAAAAACGGACTCAAGAAATTCCCGGTTAACGTAGCGGGACGAATTATGGGCCCCATGGAATTGACCAAGCCTGAGCGGGGCAACAATCTTCACCTGACCATTCATAAAAGCATTCAGATGAAAACAGAAGCTGCGATTATGCAGACGCTGCAGAAAATACGAAACTCCTCCAATCCCGTAGAGCAAGCGCCTAACGCACGTACGGGCTATGCCGTCGCCATGGAAGTGAAGACGGGCAATGTCGTCGCCATGGCCAGTATGCCGGACTATGACAGCAACGTATGGAAGAACGGCTCCATCAGCGTTGAGGATTACGAAAAAAATAAATCCTTTATGAATAACGGCACGATAAAAGCAGCCTACGGCCCATACGACGAAAAAGAAATGAACAAGCACCCGAACTCTATCGTGTACCTTGGCTCTACAATCAAGCCGTTGTCCGTCCTTATCGGTTTGAAGGAAAAGCTGTTCGGCGTGTACGATGATTATCCTGACATCGGCTATGCCGAAATCGGACTCGAAAAAAGGAAAATCCGGAATGCGAACAACAAGTCGCATGGTCGTATCGATGCCGCAAAAGCGCTGGAATTCTCCTCCAATGCCTTTATGATCGATTTGATCGGCAAACGTTTATATTCCCGAACGGATGTGAACGGACTGAAGACATGGGACAAATATATGGAAATGTTCGGACTTGGTGTAAAGACCGGCAGCGGACTGCCTGGAGAGATAGCCGGCCTAAAGGACTACATGAGCGAAGCCGTGCGCGCCAGCGCGCAATCCGCTCTTGCATACGCCTCGTTCGGCCAGCAGGGCAAGTATACAACGCTTCAGCTCGCCCAGTATGCGGCTACGCTGGCTTCGCATGGCAAGCGAATGAAGCCGCAGTTCATCAGCAAAATTACGGATCCGGACGGAAAGGTAGTAAAAGAGTTTAAGCCGGAGATGCTGAACGAAGCAAAGTTCGATAAAGCCTATTGGGACTTGATTGAGCTTGGCATGAGCCGAGTGAAGGTACAGGGATTTGAAGGGTTCAATTATGACTATTATCGGAAAACGGGAACATCCGAACAGGAAGTCGCAAAAGGCATCAGAGTAGAAAATGGAGTGTTCATTGCGTACGCTCCCGCGCAAAATCCGACCTTGGCAGTCGCGGTAGTTGTTCCGGAAGGCAATTACGGGGCTTATAGCGCAGCGCCAATCGCGCGAGCGATATTCGATGCGTACGACGAGGCTGTTGGGCTTACGGGCACGCCGCGCAACACTTCTACAGATCAGCAATTTAAAAATTAAATGACAAGCGATGGCCTTCGATTAAATGGGGGTCATCGCTTTTTTGATTAGGCTAAGACTCACTAGCTGAATAACCTTACCTATTTTTCGTGAATTTTTATAACCAAAATTAGCTTTATTTGTTATGATAAAGTCCATACTGATGAATGGTATCACATCAGAGAGCAAGTTGCGCCTTATTAAAGCTTGTTCTAAAGCTCGCATGTGACCTTCTGAACAAACCCATATCCAAACTCATATCAAGTGGAGGCAGATACTGAAATGAATACGGCGAAAACGTTGGATAAGCCGAAGCAGCGCAAGCTGCTATGGAGTGCCGGAATGAGCTGGATGTTCGACGCGATGGATATCGGCATCATCTCCTTTATCGCGGCGGCACTCGCAGCCGAATGGAGCTTAACCCCGCAGCAGACAGGACTCTTTACAAGCATTAATTCGATTGGCATGGCAGTAGGCGCGCTGCTCGCAGGAGCATTAGCGGACAAATACGGCCGTAAGTCGGTTCTGCTCTGGACACTGGTCATCTTCTCGATTGCTAGCGGATTGTCCGCAGCAGCAACAAGCTTCACGATGCTGTGCATATTGCGTTTCATCGCCGGTGCGGGTCTTGGTGGCGAACTACCCGTCGCGTCAACCCTTGTCTCTGAATCCGTCCCTGCCAAGGAACGCGGACGTGCCGTTGTCCTGCTGGAGAGCTTCTGGGCAGCTGGCTGGATCGCTTCTGCACTGATTGCTTACTTCGTTATTCCTACATACGGATGGCAAGCGGCATTTCTAATCTGTGCCGTTCCAGCACTGTACGCACTTTACTTGAGAAAGGCAATTCAAGATCCGCCGCGCTTTACTCAGCAGGCGAAGCAATCAGAACAGCAGAAGCTGTCGTTCCGCGAGCGCTTTGTCGCAGTATGGTCTGGGCCGCACCGCCGCTCTACGATTATGCTGTGGGTATTGTGGTTTACCGTGGTCTTCTCCTATTATGGCATGTTCCTCTGGCTGCCTTCTGTTATGATGCTGAAGGGCTTCAGCTTGGTCAAAAGCTTCGAATACGTGCTCATTATGACGCTCGCACAGCTGCCCGGATACTTCACCGCCGCTTACCTCATCGAGAAGTTCGGGCGCAAATTCGTCCTCGTCTTGTACTTGCTGCTTACCGCAGGCAGTGCAGCTTGGTTCGGCAGTGCGACAACGGAAGGCATGCTGATTGCAGCCGGGATATGCTTGTCGTTCTTCAACCTTGGAGCATGGGGAGGCATGTACGCGTATACGCCAGAGCTGTACCCGACCAAGGTTCGTTCTACCGGCGTTGGTCTTGCCGCATCCTTCGGCAGAGTCGGCGGCATTATCGCTCCGTACCTTGTCGGTATGCTCGTCGCTCGACAGGTTGCGATTAGCGCGATCTTCTGGCTGTTCTTCGTCACCATTGTAATCGGTGCGGTTGCCGTCCTCTGGCTTGGTACGGAAACGAAAGGCAAGGAGCTAGAGGAGTAAGCGAGCAAATTTGTTATATCGCAATAAAAATAGCAACAGCACCAGTTCCCCCTCCTGATCGTAGAGAGACACTGGTGCTGTTTTTTCATAGCAGCTTCATAACCCAATACCCGTCATTTATCAACCTCAAATTTATATCCAACCCGCACGACCGTTGTAATATGCTTAGCTTTATCCCCCAGCTTGTATCGGAGGTTGCGAATATGTGTGTTCAGCGCCTTGTCGCCTCCGCCTTGCTCATATCCCCATATCGTTGTAATGAGCGTGTCTCGAGTAATTACTTGCTCCTTATGTTCCATAAGACTCAACAAGATCGTATATTCCGTATGAGTTAAATTGATTGGCGTCCCTTCAATCGACACCTTGTGGGCAGACTTATTCATATGAATGCCGCACAAGATAATATCGTCTTGCTGCTCGTCCTGACTCGCAGACTTCAGCAATCTCCTTGCTCGTGCCATGAGAACCGCAGGCTTGAAGGGCTTCGTTACATAGTCGTCAGCGCCCAAGTCAAAGCCAAGGAGTGTATCCTCCTCATCACTACTAGCCGTAACTAATATAATGGGAACCTTGGACACATCACGGATACGGCGGCATACATCCCAACCATCCAGTTCCGGAAGCATGACATCCAGTATCACAAGGTCGATATCCTGCGCTGCAAATAGCTCCAACCCTTGCTGTCCATCCTCGGCTGTGTAAGCAACATATCCATCATCCTTGAAATAATGAGCCATTGATTCCCGGAGGAGCTCATCACCTTCGATAATTAATACCTTTTTCATAGCGTGATTCCCGTCCTATTACCCATCTTATCCGCTCTAATCCCTGCATCCATCATTCCCCCGGCAATTCCTGCATATACGCGAAGTGCCGCCAATACGGCTATTTTGACCCCTGTTTGCACTACTCGCTCTTTTTCTCATCATACCCTACACCGCCACTGTATAGCCTACCGCTACGCGTTCATTGCCGCAGTATCGGAATGGAAGCTTCAAACCGTACGCCCTGCTCGATGTTGTGCATGGAGTACGAGATTCCCAGAGCATCAAAAATCTGCTTTACAATATATAGTCCCAATCCGCTGCCCCCTGTGTTGCGATTTCTCGATTTCTCAACTCGATAGAAAGGTTCGAAAATCTGCTGCATGTCCTCTTCCTTAATGTTCACGCCCGTATTGATGACTTGAAATTGAATGCTGCCCTCCTGCACATCCCGGGTTAGTTGAATGCATACCTTTTCTCCCTGCGGAGAATACATAATCGCATTATGGATGATATTTTTGCACGCTTTCTCCAGCATCAGACGATCAGTGTGAACCATTATGTCTGAAGCAATATGCTTCATAAGCTGAATCTCCCGCTGAGACGCAAAATATTCAAGATCCGCAGTTATTTTATCCACGAGCTGCGAGAGATTCACTTCTTCAAGCTGCAGCTTGAATGTATCACGCTCCAACTTCGACATGCTTAAAATCTCACGAACCAACTGCTCCATTCCCTCGACAATCTGATGATTTTTCTGCAAATATTGATCGCGATCGCGATATGGACCGATATGATAGATCATTCCTTCCAGATAACCTTTCATCACGGTAAGAGGAGTTTTCAATTCATGCGCTGCAATCGCGAAAAATTCCCTGCGTTTTGTTTCTACTGCTCTTTCCTTTTCAATATCGCTCTTTAACTGCCGATTCGCATTGTGCAATTCTTGCATCGTTTGCTGCAAATTCACGGACAATTCATTTAGGCTGGTCGATAACTCCCCCAATTCATCCGTAGAACGCACCTCGATTTGTTCGGAAAAATCCAAGTTCGCCATCTTCTGCGCACCTTGATTAATGTAAAGAAGCGGCTTCGTGATAAACCTCGAATACAAATAAGCGCTGCCTATACCAATCACAATAACGATAACGCTTAAATAAGGGAGAAAAAGTACCAATACTTGCGAGGCCTCATCTATCGGTTGAAAGGTAGCGGACACGACGAGCGTTAACTTCGCATCCAAAAACTGAATGGGCACGGTGACATCGAAGGAGTTTGAATTCACGATTGGTTTTGCTCTTTCGACTCTCACTTCCGCCGATAGTGAATAACCTTTGCGAACCGAAGAAAAAAAGGGAGAGTAAATGATGACTCCCTCTTTATTTTGAAGATAGACGACTGCATTATTTTTTTTGGCAAAGGCATCAAGAAGAAGCACACCATATTGCAAATCGAGATCCTTCGATTTCGTTATGATTTCTTCAATCCCGGTCTGAAGCTGATTCGTCTTGTACTGCTCATAAAAAGTAGGGAGAAAGAAGTACAGCGATACATAAATCAGGACGGCAAAGGATAACAGAATAAGGGACGTAGTCACGAAAAGCTTATAGGTAATACGCTTCATCTTCAGCATGTCCAACCATTTACTCATCAATTTTGTAGCCGATCCCCTTTACGGTTTTAATGTAGGGTATATCTAACTTCTTTCTAATATTTTTGATATGTGTATCGATGACTCGCGTCTCTCCATAATAATCGAATCCCCATACTTTCTCGACGATGCTTTCTCTTGTGAGCACTTTTTTCTCATTTTGAACAAGCAGCTGGACGATTTCAAATTCCTTCGTCGTTAATGGGATTTCAATCTCGTTGACGTATACTTTATAGGCATCGCAATCTACTTGAATTTCCTTGAACACCAGACCATTATTCGTTCCTTGATCCTTGCTTCTTCGTAATACGGCCTCGACTCTCCGTATCAATACATGAAAGGAAAAAGGCTTCGTAATATAATCGTCGATTCCGAGATCGAAACCTTTTAATTGATCCTGTTCTTCCTCTAAAGCAGTTAGCAAAATGATGGGAACATTGGACTCACCCCTAATCATCTTGGCAACCTCGAATCCGTTAAGGTTAGGCATCATGACATCCAATAGAATTAAATCGAAGGATTGCTTATTGAATTGTTTCATGCCCTCTATTCCATCGGATGCAACTTCAACGCTATAGTGTTGGGTCATCAAAAACTGTTTGATTAACTCCCGAATCTCTTGATCATCTTCTATCACAAGAATCTGATAGTTCATCAATATATCACCTCTTTAATTAGTATAGCCGTGCTATCTGGAGTTTATATGGAGAGACCGAAAAATCCCCACCAAAACTCTACATGATCTTCATAGTAACTCCAGATAAGGGTCATACAATGAAGTCGTAAACAAAAATACATTCACGAAGGAGATTGACAATTATGAAAAAGACACTCGCTACAACTGCTTTAGGAGCTGTACTCACACTCACTTCTTTGGGATCCGCATTCGCTGCCGAGGTGCCTGCGCAATCCATCGGGAATGGACAACTGACAACGGCTGTTAAGGTAAAAGCAGCAAGCAATCTCGATGAAGCAACTCAAAGCAAGGTGAAAGCCATTTTCGATCAAGTGAAGAAAGGGACGCTTACGAAAGAACAAGCCAAACCTCAGCTGCAAGAACTTGGCCTCGATGTAGACTTTGATTTCAAAGCGGCTCATGACGACATCAAGTTCAAGGGCAAAGCGACTTCCGTTAGCTTCGATGACGCTACCAAAGAAAAAGCAAAAGCTATTCTTGAGCAAGCCCAAGCC
>NZ_MAIS01000251.1:0-1123 GCF_001680695.1 Paenibacillus sp. KS1
GGTGCATGTTGCAGCAATCTTCTATAACGGTGTACCTAATACGACAGATAATGAATTATATATTAATGGCGTAAAGCAGAACATAGCAGCGGTTAAGGGAAAGACAACGTATCCAGTTTCGGCAACCCCGAAAGCCTTTATATCAGGAAACAGCGATAAGAACCTATACCGATTTGGCGGTAAAATAGGTGAGGTACGAATATGGAATTATCCATTGTCTCAAGAGGAAGTACAGACAAATAGAGATCAAGTATTGCTGTTGAGAGAGCCTGGATTGGTGGAGTATAGGAAGCTAGGACGTGTTCCTGCTAGTAAAGATTTCAAGAGAAAAGAACAATTAATGTTGAATAATATTTCAGCTAATAACAAAGCTGGTGCTAAGAATACTGTTGAATTTTGGATGTATTGGGACGGAACCGATTCTGTGATGCCATTTTCATGGAATACGAACTATTCACTGTGGTTTGCAGACGGATATTTTGGATTTAACACTGGTGAAAGCAACATTATAGGTATATCTTCGGCCAAATTACGTAATCGTTGGGTGCACGTAGCTGCAACTTTCTATAACGGTATACCTAACGCGGTTGATAATGAATTATACATTAACGGTGTGAAGCAAAATTTAGCCGCAGTTAAAGGAAATACGTCCTATTCTGTTGCAGCGACGACGTCAGCGTTTATATCAGGAGGTGGAGATCGTGATTTATATCGATTTGGCGGTAAACTCGGCGAGATGCGAGTGTGGAGTTATCCGCTAACGCAACCAGAGATAAAGGCTAATATGTATAAGATGCTTTCAGGAATGGAAGAAGGATTAGCAGGCTATTGGAAGTTAAGCGAAGCACCTCAATTGAATTCATCTCTGAAATTTAACAGTACGAATCAAATTAAAATGAATAACGTCGAAGTAAATCAATCGGCAGGAGCTAAAAATACGGTAGAATTCTGGATGAAATGGGACGGAACTAATTCTGTCATGCCTTTCTCGTGGAACACGAACTATTCGCTCTGGATCGCAGATGGATATTTCGGTTTTAATACGGGTGAAAGTAACATCATTGGTATACCATCAGATCAGTTAAAAGACAAATGGGTGCATGTTGCAGCAATCTTCTATAAC
>NZ_MAIS01000104.1:0-20229 GCF_001680695.1 Paenibacillus sp. KS1
CGAGAGTGAATGCAAGATTCGATGTCGAGTCACTCCTCTGCAGATTCTTCGTGATCAGAATTGAACTTACTAGTAGGTGCGGGCTTCGAAATAATGCCACAATGCCTTCAAATCCCGGTGGGCAGGATAAGAAGACAGCTGCTCCGTTATATTCCAAGCCTGCTTCATGAACTCATGACTCATTTGAAGTGCTTCATCCAATGTACCACTGCGATGAATAAGCGCAATGGCTTCATCGAATGCATCATCTGGTGAATCTGCCTTCAACTCATGTATCTTCGCTGCGATCGATGCGTCACGCATGGCCAAAATGACCGGCAGCGTTGCATGTCCGTTTCGCAGATCGACCCCAGCAGGCTTGCCGAGTGATTCCGAAGATTGGGTGAAGTCGAGAATGTCATCTCTGACTTGGAATGCCATCCCGAGCTGATCGCCGAATGCATACAACTGATCGATTACGTGTTCATCAGCGCCTGCTGCCTTCGCACCTAGCTGCAGGCAAGTTGCCATCAAGAGTGCCGTCTTGTTGCGCGTCTTCTCCCAATACGCATCAAGCGACAGGTCGAAATTGTATTTCAACTCCAGCTGCTGATATTCACCTAGACACAGCTGTGTCGTTGTAATCGACGCCAGATCATGTGCGTAAGGCTCATGATCCTTGCCGCTAGCTGTTAGCAATTCGATGACACGGCACATAATGTAGTTGCCAATGTGAACCGCGTCATAAATGCCTGTCTTGCAGTGCAGCGCTGGCTGGCCTCGGCGCGTATCAGACTGATCCAGGATGTCGTCGTGAATAAGTGACGCTACATGAATAAGCTCGGCAGCAGAGGCAAGGCGGTAGACATCTTCGGATTCCACGTCTGTGCCGAAGCGGCTGCCTACGATTGTCATCATAGGTCTAAGACGCTTGCCTCCTGCACGGATGAGATCCAACACGCTCTTCGCGACAATGGATCGGGAGGGGACATCCGGATCGTGCAGAATAACGCGTTCCAAATCCCGATTAATTCGCCTTAGGGAGATGTTCAGCTGATCGCTCAGCGTACCGTTAAATGATGCCATAGGAAGCCACCTGCTTATAATGAGTGGACACGAAACGGCCCATTCGTTGATGAAGCATCATATCCGAGGCAGTGCCCTCGACACGGCGAATCTGGATGCGCTTGTTCGTCGTTGCCAAGTCTATAATGAGCTGCGTCATTCCGTGGCGAACGGCGAATTGATAGTACAGGCTGAGCAGGAAATCACCGTCCAACACAGCCTTGCCCGCGAGCTGTTCATCCTGCGGGACATGTTGATGTGTACGCAGTGCCTGACGAAGCAGCCAGTAGCAGCCGAGCAGCACTTGACGTTCCTGCTGCTGCATATCGTACGCATTCAGCATGCGAGCCATGTCGAGCAGCAGATGTTCATCCGTTCCAGCCGCCAATTGAATGCCGGTGATCGGCGGGAGATGCTGTGCCAGAAGGTCACTTGTTTGATTCAATAGTTGCCGATTCATGGGAACCCCCCGCTTCCCTCAGAAATAAGGAAAGTAATGTGACACGAAGTACACATTACTTTTCCAGTACACCATACCATCTATTCTTGTTGAGCAATTAATCCGTATACAGGTACCAGCGCTTCACGAACGGAATCTTCTTCCAAATGCGCTTCAGGCGTGGATACAGGTAGTAGTCCAGACCGAACGTGCTGCCGGAACCGCCGATAAGCGCGATGCCGCCGAAGAAGTACCAGAACATTTCATAAGGAGCCATACCGGACGTGTAGATCATGACGCCCATCGCAACAGTTCCGATCGATGCGATCGCTGTGAACAAGCCCAAGATCAACATAATACCGAAGATAACCTCAGCTGCAACCATGCAGCCTTGGAAGATGTAAGCCATTGCTGTATAGCCGCCATCGTTTGTATAGAACATCAAATCCATCGACCAATCGACAATGCCCTTGACGAAATCAGGCACTGGAATCGCCTTGATAGCCGTACTTGCACCTTCAACAGCGGATGCTGCTGTTTGTGCGTCAACCGTTGTATGAACTGCATCAACCGCTTGAGAAGCTGCAGTCACACCATCCATCGCCTTAGGCGGGATGAGGAACATCTGCGAAGGATCCTTCAGCAATTTCGATGCCTTCACCCAACCTTGGGATAACCACATGAAACCGATATAGATCCGAAGCGGAACAAGCCAGAAATTCGGGGAACGCTTAGCAAAATGTCCACCGACGAAGCTGCGGCGATTCTTCACATGGAAGAATTCGTGCATCATGTAAGACCAGATCTTATGGAAGCCAAGTACTTGCAAGAAGTACACAATATTAATCATATGCTTGAAGAACATGGCCATGAAGCCAGTGAAGTGGAACATTTTCTTCGGCGTGCCGATAGCGGCTACCCCGTAGCGTCCACCGATACATACCATCGTACCGTGGAAGGTTGGCTTATACGACTTATGTGTGCCATTCTTCAAGTCAGCCACGATATTATGTGCGATAAGACCAGCAGAGTGCTCGGCGTTCTCAACCATTTGCGGTACAGGACGCTCTTCGCCTTCCGGAATATAGAAGATGTTGTCGCCGACAACATACACATTTTTGTGATCAACGGACTGCAATTTGTCATTTGTCAAAATGCGCTTGCGTCCTTGCTGCTGAACATCGAGGTTGCCTACAAGGTCAGAACCTTCGACACCAGCAGTCCAGATAACCGTGCTCGATTTGATTTCATTATCGCCAAGGACAACGGAATTCGGCGTAACGCCGGAAATCTTCGCACCTGTGATAATTTCAACTTTCATTTTGCGGAGATACTTGTCCGCTTTGTCAATGAGCTTTTGCGGCAGGATTGGCAGGATTTTCGGAGCCATATCTGCTACGACGAGGCGAACCTCAGATTCGTCCACATGGAACTCATGGCACAGCTCTTCGCGATATTCCGCCAATTCGCCGACCATTTCGACACCAGTGAAGCCGGCGCCAACAACGACGAATGTGAGCATTTGCTTGCGCAGCTCTGGATCTGAAATCTTCGTCCCGTCCATGAACATTTGACGAATTTGTTGTTTCAGTTTAACTGCATCCTCGAACGACCAGAGGGAGAAGGAATTCTCTTCTGCACCCTCGATACCGAAGAAGGATGGCTTACAACCTGTACCGATAACAAGATGGTCGTAATTGTAGGATTTCTTTCTGCCATGCAGCTTCTGTCCGTTGAAATCAATGTTCTCGATCTCGTCCAGCACAACGTCTACTTTCAGACCTGCAAAGATTTGCTTCAGGTCCATTTTGATTGCTTCTTCTTCGACGCGGCATGCTGCAACCTCGTGCAGCTCCGTCATCATCGTATGGAAAGGTTTACGGTCGATGAGCGTAATGCGAATGTCTTTGTCTTTCTTCAGACGCTTCGCCAGCTTTTTCGCTGTCAGTACGCCACCATAACCGCCGCCCAATACAACGATCTCTTTCATGGTTTCACCCCGTTGTAATGCTTATTTGTCGATATTTAAAAATTGAACTATCTAATGCGAACAAGGGAGCTCCGCGAATAAAAAAGCGATATATGGCTCTCAAGCATTCATACGCTGCTTGTGCCCATTTTGCTTTCCTACTGCGGAGCTTCCGTGTTATCTCTATGTGATCAAGGAAGGAGTAGACTTATCTTACTTCGCGTTAGCCAGTGCTTCTTGAGCAAGTTTCACGAAGCTGCCAACGTGGATGGATACGCCGGATACAGCGTCTGTTTTACCTTCGTTGTTTACAGTGATCGCAGCTGGATCTTGCTTAGCGATAAGTTCTTGCTCCATTTTTTCAGCTTGCTCGTGCCATTCGGAAGAAGCACCGCCAGCTTTCATACCGTATTTGCCGTCTTGAGATTGCTTTTTCTTGGAATCTCCGCCATCTTTATGAACGCCATCCCAGTTTACAGCTGTGATTTTGCCGTCTTTAACTGTGATGTCCATTGTTTCTTTCCAACCGGATTTCTCATCGAAATCAGGAGATTCTGCATGGAAGTCGCCGTCTTTCAATGTTACTTGAGCAGCGTCTTTATTCGCTTCTGTTGATGTGTTTGTTTCAGGTTGTTTTGCAGCTTCTTCTTTCTTATCTCCACAACCAGCCAACATACCTACTACCAATACTGCGGATAGTAACAGTACAAGTTTCTTTTTCATAAAGAGTCCCCACCTTTTCTTTAGTTCAAAATTACTTTGTGAAAATTATAACTAACAGATTTACAATGTCATTTTAACATTAACTCCCTCTATTTAATGTGATATATATCACACATAAAGGGTAAATCTTTAACTAAACCAAACTTTTTCCACGACTGTTTATTAGCTGGCATTGACGATGCGGCTATGTATGACAATATATTCCCTCCATATCGCTCACAATATACGAGAGGGGCATCGGTAACGTTCATCCATCCATGTAAAATAATTGCTTCCACTTAATATAAGGGATAATTGCATCGCTGTTCAGTGATATTTTTCTATTGGCATGAACGATATGCATATGGTAAAGTTATGGCTTGCGCCTGAGCGCCGCGGTTCGTAACCATCCCGCGTAATCAAAACTAGGGAGGAATTTTATTATATGTTCAACTTTACTTGGGGCATTCTGTTCGTCCTTGCGAACTTTGCCTTCTTCTTGATTTGCTACCGGGCATTTGGCAAGTCGGGACTATATGCTTGGATTGGTGTAATGACGGTCATCGCTAATATCCAAGTTGGCAAGACGATTGAGATGTTCGGCATTGTCATGACACTTGGCAACACGGCGAATGCAACGCTGTTCTTGACAACGGATCTGTTGAATGAAAAGTTCGGCCGTAAGGAAGCGAAGCGCGCAGTGTGGTTCGGGTTCTTCACGTTGATTATGACGACGATTATTATGCAGATGGCTCTTCGCTTTACGCCTGAGGCTTCTGATATGGCGCGTACGGCACAAGCATCGCTGTCGAATATTTTTGATTTGATGCCGCGCCTTGTCGTAGCAAGCTTGACCGCGTATTTCGTCAGTCAGTTCTTAGATGTGAAGCTCTTTAGTTGGGTGAAGGAACGATACCCGAAGGCAGGCCAATTGTGGATTCGAAGCAATGGTAGTACAGGAATTAGCCAAATGGCGGATTCGCTCGTATTTTGTACGATTGCGTTTGCTGGCATGGTGCCTTGGGATGTATGGTTCCAAATCTTTATTACTACTTATGTCATTAAGCTCATCATCTCGGTGTTGTCGACACCAGTTCTATATTGGGCTAGAAGCTTCCCTGTTCGTGAAGATGTGGAAGGGCAGCAAGCGAAGTAGGGAGCGCACATTGGTTGACTTAGTAAAGCGGCTCTAACTTCATTATATAAAGAAGACCCCGATACCGATATGGTGTTGGGGTCTTTTGTATATGTACTCTAGTATGGTCACCATTGTCTAGAAGCATTTTGTCTAGAAGCATTATGCCTAGAACCAGTCCGTCAATCAAGGGTGATGGCCGCAATGATAAGGAATGATTTCTGTTCGATATTGATGCGAATTCGTTGATTCGGATTCTCCAAATCCATATGAGGCAGGGAATGCTCCAGCCACAGCAGCACGAAGCAGCCAAGCAGCAGGCCGAATGCAATCACGATTTTGGTGATCGTATCATACAGACATCCTCTACGCCAAGAAATCAATGAGGTAATTATTTTGAGTTAAAATGGAAGATTGTCCCTTGTTTCACATGGAACTTTTTTCGACAGGAATCTAGTGAATATGAGCAATCTGCTGTCATAAAGCATACGAATAACGAAGTTGATGGGAGATATAAGCATTGCCCTAATGATCAGCGGACACTTTGCAATTTCTGTTTGTCACTGGACTTTCTGATGGATGAGGACTATAATTACCCGTGTAATATGGTAGCTTCGATAACTGCATATGCACGCTAGGGGTGCTGGAATTTGGCCGGCTGAGATTGTATCCCATTAAGATACCGACCCTTACACCTGATCTGGGTAATGCCAGCGTAGGAAAGACGTTGAACCGCGTCATTATTGTTATAATTAGGTTGCTTGCTTATTCGTCATGCTCTGCATGAATGTGCGCTGCTTTGGGCAGAATGGACATAATTGCTGTACGGATGAACGAATGCCGGATGACCTTATTGACGTGATTCATCGTATGATGCACATTCGCATATACGCGTAGAACGGCACACAAAGCGTCCCAGAGGGGGCGCTTTTTTTTGTGGATCTGAATCGTGTTGCAGGACGGCGGGACGGGAACTTGCTCATCCATACATATACGATCGAGCGGATCGTCCAACTGGTGAATGCGGCAGGCGTTATCGAAGCACTTTCTAAATTCATGATCGGCTCTCCACTAGTGAGGGAAGGAAGAGAAGGGGGATTCATCATATGCAACGGACACGCTTTACACGAGGGTTGATGCTGGCGCTCGTTATCATGATGACATTTGCGCTCGCTGCTTGCGGCGGCAAGGGTCAGGAAGCAGGACAAGGGAGCCAGACAGAGGGGAACACGGCACAGGAGCAAGGAACGGATAAAGCGAAGGAGAAGCGCGATGTTAAGATTGTGCTTGATTGGACGCCAAATACGAATCATACCGGCTTGTATGTAGCCAAGGAGAAGGGCTACTATGAGGAAGAAGGTCTGAATGTCGAGATATTGCAGCCGAGTACTGGCGCATCAGATGCGATGATCGCATCGGGAGAAGCGCAATTCGGTGTTAGTGTTCAGGAAAGTATTACGATGGCTCGACAACAAAATGTTCCGATCGTGTCGATTGGTGCGATCATTCAGCATAATACATCAGGCTTTGCCGCGCCGAAGGACAAGAACATCAAGTCACCTAAGGACTTTGAAGGCAAAACGTATGGCGGCTGGGGTTCTCCGGTTGAGGAGATGATTATCCGCACGATTATGGAAAAGGACGGCGGCGACTATAGCAAGCTGAAGAGCGTCAACATGGGCAATGCCGATTACTTTACAGCCGTGAAGAAGGATATTGATTTCGCGTGGATCTTTTACGCTTGGACAGGTATTGAAGCAGAGCTTCGCGGTGAGCCGATTGATATGCTGTACGTCAATCAATATGCGAAGGAACTCGACTATTATACGCCGGTTCTTTCGACAAGCGAGAAGCTGATCAAGGAAGATCCTGAATTGATTAAGGCATTCATGCGTGCTACGTCCAAGGGCTATCAATATGCGATTGACAATCCGGAAGATGCAGCCAACCTGCTGCTTAAAGCTGTGCCGGATTTGAACAAAGACCTGGTTATCGCAAGCCAGAAATGGCTCAGTCCGAAGTATAAAGACGATGCACCTCGCTGGGGCGAGCAAAAGCGTGACGTATGGGCAAATTACATGAATTGGCTCGTGGAGAACAAATTAATGGATAAGAACATCGATGTAGACAAGGCGTTTACGAATGACTTCTTGCCAGCTTCATAAGCCTATACGGTTATAGGAATAGGCAATGGGCGCATATGCGCCCTTTTGCTGTATATCGTTACCTGTGTATATCGTTATAGGATATCGATACGAGATAATCGTCACCAAGACCGTTACAAGTTGATCATTACATGAGGATTGAGAAAGAGGAGGAGAAGCAAGATGGCGAACAGTTTAGTAAGCATTCAGATCATTCCGAAGACGAAAAATGGGGAAGACGTAATTCCCTATGTAGATCGTGCAATCGAAGTCATTCAAGCATCGGGTGTGAAATATCAGGTAAATCCACTGGAGACAACGATGGAAGGCGAACTTAGTGAACTCTTCCGTATTATTGAGGATATGAACAAGGCCATGATTGAGATGGGAAGCATCAATGTATTGTCGCAAGTAAAGATTGTGTATAAGCCTTCCGGCATTACGATGGATGAATTGACGGTGAAGTACCGGCCATGAGTGGACGTCGAATCGCGAAGATCGGTCCTCCGATCATTGCATTTATCATATTCCTCGCCATATGGCAGGCAGGAGTAATGGTGTCAGGCATTGAGAAGTGGATGCTGCCCAGTCCGCTCGATATTGTACAAGAGGCCGTAAGCAATGGTGGCGGTCTGCTTATGCATACATGGGCTTCTGTTCAATTGACGCTCATTGGTTTCTGTGTAGGCACCGCTGTCGGCCTGCTGCTGGCTTGTTCGCTTCATCCGATGCCGTGGCTGAAGCGGGCGATCTATCCGCTTGTCATAGTCAGTCAGAATATCCCGACGATTGCGCTGCTGCCGCTGCTGATGATCTGGTTCGGCTTCGGTCTCATGCCGAAGATTGTCACCATTACGCTGGTATGCTTCTTCCCCGTATGCGTGGCTACCCTGGATGGTCTTGCCCAGACAGACCGCACGATGATGAATTATATGCGTATGGCGGGCGCGAGCCGGTCGCAGCTGTTCTGGAAGCTGGAGCTGCCCCATGCACTTCCATCTGTCTTCTCAGGCTTGAAAATAGCAGGGACGTATAGCGTGATGAGTGCGATTATTTCCGAGTGGCTCGGGACGGACAAAGGGATCGGCTACTACATGGTACTGCAAAAAGCAGCCTATCGCACGGATCGCATGTTCGTGGCAATCGCAGTTGTCATTCTATTGAGCTTGGCCATGTTCGGCCTCGTATGTGCATTGGAACGGCTGCTCATTCATTGGCGCCGTGACAATAAACAGGGGTGAAGGGGGAGCGTTAAAGATGATCACAACAAACGAACAACAGCCAGTTGCCCAGCGAGATGCTGATCATGTGCATCAGCATGAGGCAGTACAGAAGCAGGCCGCTCTTGAGCTGCGTGATGTCAGCATGTCATTTGACGGTCGAGCGGGACGGCTTCATGTGCTCGATCAAGTATCCATTACGGTGCAAGCAGGAGAGTTCGTCTCAATTATTGGCCCATCCGGATCGGGGAAGAGCACACTGTTCCATCTCATTGGCGGTCTGCTTCGTCCATCAGAAGGGGATATTCTCGTCCATGGGCAGAACGTGGTTGGTCAGACAGGCCATATCAGCTATATGCCGCAGCAGCCCGCGTTGTTCCCATGGAGAACGGTGGAGGACAATGTTATCCTCGCTCCAGAAATTGCAGGCAAGCCGAAGAAGGAGGCGCGGGAGCAAGCGCGCCGCTGGCTAAGCAATGTTGGATTGACGGGTTATGAACGCTCGTATCCGCATGAGCTGTCCGGTGGCATGCAGCAGCGTGTCGCCTTCCTACGCGCAATGATGAGCCCCCATGAGCTGATGCTGCTTGATGAGCCGTTCAGTGCACTTGACGCGCTAACACGCAGTGATATGCAGCGCTGGCTCATTGACCTGTGGGAACGCAATCGCCGCTCGGTGCTGTTCATTACACACAGCATTGAGGAAGCGCTGCTGCTGTCAGATACGATATATGTACTATCCAACCGCCCCGCGCAAGTGTTAGAGCGAGTTACTGTTCCGTTCGCGCGGCCGCGAACGGAAGCGCTGGCTTCTGAGGCCGAGTTCGTCCGCATGAAGCGCGAACTGTCCGATCTGCTGCGTAGTATACAATCTTCATCTCCTATACGTTGAAGCGTGAAGCTGTCTCTTAATAAGAGGCAGCTTTTTTTGGGGAGAATATAGAGATGAGATGCAGCCCTTTCTAATCCCTTATTATCTATCCATCTCAAATCTTATATATGTATCCTGCCCGCTGCCTGGAATGACCCGCTGTTCATTTTCTGGTGGAAAAAGTTAGAGGCAAAGATTATAATTAAATCTCGTTAGACATGGATAGCCGCAACTCTGTGCATTGCTGTATAGAGATGACGGTGTGTCCTGAGGAGGAATGAATTCAAATGATTACGAAAGAAAGCAATCTGCGGATGGTCGTTGCCGGCCTGCTGCTTGGTATCCTGATGGCAGCCATGGACAATACGATTGTTGCAACGGCGATGCCAACGATTGTAGGCGAGATGGGCGGCTTTAATTTGTACGTGTGGGTGACGTCAGCCTACATGGTAGCGACAATGGCAGGGATGCCGATTTTCGGAAAGCTGTCCGACATGTATGGCCGCAAACGGTTCTATGTGTTTGGTTTGCTCGTCTTCTTGGTCGGCAGTGCGCTGTGCGGAACAGCGGACAGCATGATTCAGCTTGCAATTTACCGTGCGATTCAAGGGATTGGCGGCGGTGCCGTCATGCCGATCGCGTTTACGATTATTTTCGATGTGTTCCCGCCTGAGAAGCGGGGTAAGATGACGGGGCTATTTGGTGCGGTGTTCGGAGTATCGAGTGTGGCGGGCCCTCTGCTTGGCGCATACATTACCCAATATATCGGTTGGGAGTGGGTATTCTACATCAACTTGCCGCTTGGCCTTATCTCCCTATGGTTCATTATGCAGTTCTATAAGGAGAAGACTACGACCAAGAAGCAGCGCATTGACTGGGGCGGAGCCATTACACTCGTCGTTGCAATCGTCAGCTTTATGTTCGCGCTTGAGCTTGGAGGCAAAGAGTACGCTTGGGATTCAACAGTTATTATAAGTCTATTTGCGATATTCCTTGTGTTCTTGATCGCCTTCTTGATCATTGAGACACGGGTGCAGGAACCGATTATTTCGTTCAATCTGTTCAAGCGCCGCTTGTTTGCGGCAAGCCAGGGTGTCGGCTTCTTCTACGGGGTGTCGTTCGTGATTGCTACCGTATATATCCCGCTGTTTGTCCAGTGGGTATATGGAGGCTCGGCAACAGATAGTGGTCTCGTCTTGACACCGATGATGATCGGTTCCGTTGTGACGAGTTCGATTGCTGGTATTATGGTTGCGAAGCGCAGCTACCGCAGTTTGATGATCGTATCCGGTATTTTCTTCATCGGCGGTATGTTCGCGCTCAGTACGATTTCGACAGATACACCGCGTACGTTGTTGACGCTGTATATGGTCTTAACGGGACTTGGTGTCGGCTTCTCCTTCTCCTTGCTCAGCATGTCCTCTATGCACGGCATGGAGTTTCATCAGCGTGGCGCAGCGAACTCGACCGCTTCCTTCTCACGCTCGCTTGGGATGACGATTGGTATCACCTTGTTCGGTACGATCCAGTCGCATATGTTCCAAGGGCGTTTACAGGAGGTAATGCCTGCGGGCAGTGCAGCGATGGAGCTTAAACCCGAGACACTAATGAGCGGGCAGATGGGCGATCTTCCACCTGAAGTGGCCCGAGGTCTGACAACAGCTCTCGCGGACTCGATTGCTAGCACCTTCCAATGGGCCCTCATCCCAGTAGCATGTGCGCTTGTGTGTATTGCGCTTATGGGGAATGCTCGGATGATTCGAGGGGATCAAGGTCAGGGTCGTGGCGGAAATTCGAATGAGGCAAGTAAATTGAGAGCCGGAGAAATGTAAAGAAAGCAAGGCCGTAGCCTTTGAAGTGAATCGCCGCAGGATACTCGTCTAAGACGTGACGCCTGCGGCGTTTTTTGAGATGGGGGTTGAACACAATGAACGAATATGAAGTGCATGTTGTGGATGCACATATGCATATTGATGGATATAAGCAAGCAGCAGTCGCAGAACTGGAAGCGTCACTAAACCATCCATACTTGGATTATGTGATTGCGGTGTCTATGAATCTTGCCTCTTGCCACCACACCGAGCAATGGGCGAATCGTTATCCCGGCAAGGTACTCCCTGCATACGGATTCCATCCTGAGCAAGCACTTCCAAGTGCTGACGAGCAGGAAGGGCTGCTGGCTTGGCTTGAGCTGCATAAGGAGAGCATGATTGCCATTGGTGAGGTTGGTTTGCCGTATTATATGCGGGAGGAGTCGCAGAAGCGCGGCGACTCATTTGACCGCTTGCCCTATATAGAGCTGCTTGAATTGTTTGTAGAGCGGGCTGCTGCATGGGATTTGCCAATTGTGCTTCACGCCGTATACGATGACGCACCGATTGTCGTTGATTTACTTGAGCGATATAGTGTGCGTCGCGCGCATTTTCACTGGTTCAAAGGAGATGGGAAGACGATATCCCGCATGGCTGACAACGGTTATTTCATCTCATTTACGCCAGATATCCATTATGAAGATGAGATCCGCGCGTTGGCCAGACAGTATCCAGTGGAGCAGGTGATGACGGAAACGGATGGGCCGTGGCCATTCGAAGGGACATATACAGGCCGACATACGATGCCCATTATGGCGCGCGATGTTGCCATCGAGTGGGCTGCGCTGCAAGGTATGGACATATTGGAAGCTTCGAGGCTGCTGCGTGCGAATGCGCAGCGCTGTTACGGGGTATAAAGGTAGAAAGGACACATGTTGATGCAGCAAGCATGCTGCTTAGCTTAGTCAATAAGGATAGATGATTGTAGATAGGAATTCGCTGATTTATGTAGATGGCGTATTTATGGGTACTTAACAGGGGATTGTCCATACGAGTCAATGCTCCGACGAAGCACAGACAATCCCTTGCTTTTATGAGGTGGTGGTACCATGCAGCAGCCTGCCGCATGATGTTTTACAATCAATTACAACACCATTGCAGCAATGAAGCCTGCGACAAGCAGCGGCACATTGTAATGGAGGAAGGTTGGCACGCAGGTATCCCAAATATGATCGTGCTGCCCATCTGCGTTCAAGCCGGCCGTAGGACCAAGTGTACTGTCCGAGGCAGGTGAACCAGCATCACCCAGTGCACCTGCTGTTCCGATAAGGGCAACAGTGGCTAGCGGGCTGAATCCTAGTCCGATGCACAGCGGCACGAATACAGTGGCGATAATCGGAATGGTGGAGAATGAGGAACCGATGCCAAGTGTAACAAGCAGACCGATCGCAAGCATTAACAGCGCAGCTATTGCTCGGTTGTCGCCAACTGCCTCCACTGAAGCCCGCACAAGTGTCTCAATATGTCCCGTATCTCGCAGTACAGCGCCGAAGCCAGAGGCTGACATCATGACGAAGCCAATATAGGCCATCGACCGCATGCCGTCTGTTAGGACACGATCTGCTCTGCTCCATGGAATGACACGTGATAGGATGAGGATTGCCAATCCGGCTGCCGCCCCATAGATCATAGATCCCGTGCTGAGCTGTACCGTCAGCATTGCCGCGATAGCAGCGAGTCCTGACCAAGCTGCCCACTTGTTTGTCACTCCGTCTTGACCTGGAATGGGAGAAGATCCAGACTGCGTTGTTCCTTCTATTGTTGTGTATTGACGTGGCTTGCGATAAGAGATTGCAAGTGAGACAATAAGTCCGATCACCATACCAACAGCCGGAATCAGCATGGCTCGTAGGAGCAGTGATGCATCGACTGCAAGGCCATTCTTGGTTATATTGCCTGCTACGGTGTCGTGGAAGATTGCCCCGAATCCAACAGGCAGAAGCATGTATGGTGTAATAAGACCGAATGTAAGCGCGCATGCAACGGCTCTCCGATCGATGTGCAGTGAATTGAACAGCACGAGCAGCGGTGGAATGAGCACGGGAATGAAGGCGATATGCACGGGAACAGCATTTTGCGACATGCAAGCAATGAGTGCAATGGCGGCCAACACGAGATACCGTGCAGCGGCACGAGGAGCCTTCGTGCTATCCTTTCCCTGTACTAAGCTTACCGCGCCGCGCACCAGCTTGTCCGGCAATCCTGTTTCCGTCAAGCCAGCGGCGAATGCCCCCAGCAGTGCGTAGCTTAGAGCAATTCCGGCATTGTCTTTCAGTCCTTCTCCGAAGACATCGAGTACGCGAGATATGCTAAGGCCTCCTGCTAGCCCGCCTACAACAGTAGCTGTCAGCATCGCAAGTACAACATGTACGCGAAGCATACTTAATCCGAATAATATTGCCAATGATAGTAGTACTGCATTCATCGTCTGATGCCACCTTTATTTCAACTTTACGTTTGCGTCACTATGATACCTAATTAAAACATTACCACTTTACCATGGCAACGTACAATCATTTCCTGTAGCGCTCAACCTCTTTGTATTTTTAACGTACGATGTGTTCTTTACAAAAATTACTAATAATATCCGTCTTCGAACTGATGTGATCTTTGCCTGATTACTATACACTAATAAAGTTCATGTCAAATTAGAGATAAATGAACTGCTATTTGTTATATGTGGAGGGAGAGTTGTCTATGACTCATGCACAATCTGGGAATGTACAGTCGGGCGAGAACAAGTCCGTCTTTAGTTTGTTCCGCAATCGCTTTGTCCAAGCGATTATGGTTGCGGGTCTATTTATGCAAATTGGGGTATGGGTACGGAACTTTGCTGTCCTTTTGTTTGTCATGGAAATGACGAATGGAGATCCGTTCGCCGTCTCAATGGTATCCGTAGCTGAGTTTGCGCCTATCTTTATTTTTTCCTTTATCGGAGGAACATTCGCAGACCGGTGGCGTCCAAAGCGGACCATGATATGGTGTGACTTCCTAAGTGCTTTGTCTGTGTTCGCCGTGATGTGGACGATCGTCTTAGGAGATTGGCATGCCGTTTTCTTCACGACCTTTATTTCAGCTATTTTGTCTCAATTCTCGCAGCCTTCATCCATGAAGCTGTTCAAGCAGCACGTACCAGAGGAGATGCTGCAGGCCGGCATGTCGATATTCCAGACGATGGTAGCCTTGTTCATGGTTCTAGGTCCGGCAATCGGCACGACCATCTTCCAACATTATGGGATACAAGTGTCGCTTGTGATTACAGGGATTGCGTTCATTCTGTCAGCAGTAGCACTGCTGTTCCTTCCTGCTGATCATGCAGAGGACAAAGAGAAGCATAAGCAAACGAATGTGGCGCAGGAACTGGCGGCAGGCTTCCGCTATGTCATGAAGAGTCGCCTATTGAAGCCGCTTGGCGGTTGTTTTGCTTTTGCTGGATTGGCAATTGGATTGATTCAACCGATGGGTGCCTTCCTTGTAACTGAACGGCTTGGGTTGCCGAAGGAGAATCTTAGTTACTTGGTGATGGTTAACGGCGGTGCAATGCTTATTGGCGGTGCGCTAGCCATGGGCATTTCGAAGAAGCTGCTTCCGCAGCACATGCTGGCTGTCGGGATGCTGATGAGCAGCGGAGGCATGCTGATGGCAGGCCTCTCTACGCAGTTGTGGCTGACGCTGGTTGCTCAGTTCATCAGTGGATTGTTCTTGCCTTGCATTCAAATCGGGATTAACACGATGATTTTGCAAAATACTGAAGGTGATTTCATCGGTCGCGTTAATGGTATTCTTAGCCCGATGTTCACGGGTGCCATGGTACTGACGATGTCATTATCAGGAGGTATTAAGCAGCTTACTTCTATTGTATTTATATATGAGGTAGCAACCGTGCTCTTCATATTGGGTATTCTCGTGATGCTTCCAATCTTGCTTACGCGCAAGCCATCACCGAATGATTCGCTTCAGCGGACGACAGGTACGGAAGGCTAATGCTTTTCAATACGAGAGATGCTGATTCTATTTGTCCGTAACAGACATACACGAATCTTGCTCGAATAGAATATCGGAACAACTGCGGCGGCCCATTGACATTGGGTACGCCGCGTGTTCATAATATAGGGATAATAGTTGTAAGACAGGTCAACAATTGATGACGAGAACGAGTACGCTATGAAGCAGTCTGAAGAGAGTCGACGGGTGGTGCGAGTCGATGGCTGACATGGCCGAATATCCTCTCCGAGATTCCCTGCTGAATGCGAACTGTGCGCCTCCTATTCTTTGGGGTTGCGGGGCACAGATGTGTGAGTAAGCAAGGACGGCAGTTCCACCGTTACCCGGATTCGCGATGAATACGCGGCCAAGCGCTGCAGCAGAACAGGTCGATTTCCGAAGAGGGAGCGATGTACAGCTGCAGAACAAGGGTGGTACCACGAGCTCAAACTCGTCCCTTCTTAGGGATGAGTTTTTTCTATTTGTAGAGGTTGTACTTTCATTATCACTGTGTACAAAATACGTATATTCGATCGAAAGCGAGGAACCGACAATGGAAACGACCCAAGCAGCACCTGCAGTTACTATGGAACATATCGTTCGTGCACATCACGTGCTCAAAGAAGTCATCGTTCGGACACCGCTTCAGCGTGACCCCATATTGTCCGCTAAGTATGACTGCAACGTGTACTTGAAGCGTGAGGATTTGCAGATTGTCCGCTCATTCAAGATTCGCGGCGCCTATAACATGATTCGCCACCTGACGGAGGAGGAGCTTGAGCGCGGTATTGTCTGTGCAAGCGCAGGCAACCATGCGCAGGGAGTCGCCTATTCCTGCCAAGCACTGCAAATTCAAGGCACGATCGTAATGCCGAGCACGACGCCAAGCCAGAAAGTAACGCAGGTGAAGCGTTTCGGTGGATCATATGTCAATGTCGTGCTGACTGGGGATACGTATGACGATGCGTACGAGGCAGCTATGAACATCTGTGACGAGAAGGGCAGTACGTTCATCCATCCGTTCGATGATCCTTATATCGTGGCGGGCAACGGAACGGTAGGCATGGAGATTATGGAGTCGCTGGAAGGCGCGGCAGACTATGTGTTCGTAACGATTGGCGGTGGCGGCTTGGCGGCGGGGGTAAGCACCTATGTGAAGACCGTTAGTCCAACAACTCGCATCATCGGTGTGGAGCCAGAGGGAGCAGCGTCGATGACTGCGGCATTGGAACGCAAGGAAGTACTTACGCTGGATACGATCGATAAGTTCGTCGATGGCGCTGCGGTCAAGCGGGTTGGACAATTGCCTTATGAAATTTGCTCGAATCTGCTGGATGATGTGATTCAGGTACCGGAAGGCAAGGCCTGTACGACAATTCTTCAGTTGTATAACGAGAATGCGATTGTAGTTGAACCCGCGGGCTCCCTGCCGATTGCAGCCTTGGATCTGTATCGAGAACAGATTCGCGGTAAAAATATCGTATGTGTTATTAGCGGAGGCAACAACGATATTGATCGCATGCAGGAAATTAAAGAGCGTTCTCTCATTTATGAAGGCCTGAAATACTACTTCACGGTGAACTTCCCGCAGCGGGCAGGAGCTCTCCGTGAGTTCTTGCAGGATGTGCTCGGTCCGAACGATGATATTACGCGCTTCGAGTATAATAAGAAGCATAACAAGGACAATGGGTCTGCGCTTGTCGGCATTGAGCTGAAGTATAAGGAAGATTATGAGCCGCTCATTGAGCGGATGAACAAGAGGGGCATCCAATACATTGAGGTGAACAAAGACAAGACGCTGTTCGATCTTCTGGTGTAATCGGATAGTACTTGGATGATAGAAGTGTTCGAGGGTTCAAGTTTGCACTCGCAGTACGCGAGGAGTGGACAATCGGTGTTGAACTCGCTGGACGATACGGGTATATTTATTAACAAAGTGTGTTAGGGCAAAGAAAGGTTGATGACTGGTGGACAATCCGAATCCAAATCATAGCTCCAACTTTATACGCAACATCATTGTTGATGACTTGAAGGAAGGCCGCGTAAACGATATCGTTACACGGTTTCCGCCTGAGCCGAACGGCTACTTGCATATCGGACACGCGAAGTCGATATGCTTGAACTTCGAGCTGGCACGTGAGTTCAAAGGCCGTGCGCATCTGCGCTTCGATGATACGAATCCGCTGAAGGAAGATACTGAATACGTCGAGTCCATTAAGAAAGATGTGGAGTGGCTCGGCTTTAAGTGGGACGGACTCTTTTTCGCGTCTGACTACTTCGAAGAGATGTACAATCGTGCAGTATTGCTGATTAAGAAGGGGCTTGCGTACGTAGACGATCTGTCTGCGGATCAAATTCGCGAGACACGCGGTACGCTCACAGAGCCTGGACAGAACAGCCCGTACCGGGGGCGTTCGGTAGAAGAGAATCTTGATCTGTTCGCTCGTATGCGGGCTGGCGAATTTGGCAACGGCGAGAAGGTGCTTCGTGCCAAAATCGACATGTCGTCACCGAACATTAACTTGCGTGACCCGGTTATTTACCGTATCGCACACGCTACCCATCATAATACAGGCGATGCTTGGTGCATCTATCCGATGTATGCATTCGCACATCCGCTTGAGGATGCAATTGAAGGCGTAACGCACTCGATCTGTACGGTTGAGTTCGAGGATCAACGTCCGTTGTATGACTGGGTCGTCGAGCAAAGCGAGATGGAGAAGACACCGCATCAGTATGAATTCGGGCGCTTGAACTTGACGAATACCGTGATGAGTAAGCGCAAGCTGAAGCTGCTCGTAGACGAGAATGTTGTAGACGGTTGGGACGATCCGCGCATGCCGACTGTATCCGGTCTTCGCCGCCGTGGATTTACACCAGAGTCGATCCGTACGTTCTGTCGCGAGATCGGGGTAACGAAGTCGAGCGGTGTTATTGATTTTAAATATTTGGAGCACTTCCTGCGTGAAGACTTGAAGCTGAAGGCGCCACGGACAATGGGCGTATTGAAGCCGCTTAAGGTCGTCATTACGAACTATCCGGAGGGACAAGTAGAATGGCTGGATGCGGAAGTAAATCCGGAGAACCCGGAAATGGGCGTTCGTCAGATCCCATTTTCTCGCGAGATTTACATTGAGCAAGATGACTTCATGGAGAATCCGCCGAACAAGTACTTCCGCCTGTTCCCAGGCAATGAAGTGCGCTTGAAGCATGCTTACTTCATCAAATGCAACGACTTCGTGAAGGATGAGAACGGCAATGTAGTAGAGATCCATTGTACGTACGACCCTGAGACGAAGAGCGGAAGCGGGTTTACTGGCCGTAAGGTGAAAGGGACCCTTCACTGGGTGGATGCTACACATGCAGTTCCGGCTGAGTTCCGATTGTACGAGCCGCTCATTCTTGATGAGCAAGAGGAAGAGGACGAGTCCGCATCCTTCTTGGAGCGCATTAACCCGAACTCTCTCGTGGTGGAGCAAGGCTTCATCGAGCCGAATATGAAGGATGTGGAGCCGCATGACAAGTTCCAATTCTTCCGTCACGGGTACTTCAATGTGGATCCGAGAAGCTCAGAACCAGGCAAGCCTGTGTTCAACTTGACGGTATCCTTGAAGAGCTCGTTCGCATTACCGAAGCAGTAAGAAATAACGGGGGTGACCTTGTGTCCCCTATAGCGCCGCATCTTGACGCGATAGACACCTGCTGCTGTGCTGTATGATCGATAGTGAACAGTGCATCTAGCAGGCGTGAAGATGAAGGAGGTCTTTCGATGAAAGGCAAAGTCGTATTATTAACATCAGATACAATTGGTGCTGCTGAGAATGGCCTTGGAGCAACGATTCTGGAGACATTCCTGACACTTGTGAAGCAGCAGGAACAGCTTCCAGCCGCAGTGTTCTGCATGAATCGCGGGGTGCTCGCGCTGACTTCTCAATCGCTCGCATCCTTGCAGCTTGCTGAGTTGGAGAAGCTCGGTGTGCCAGTGCTTGCTTGCAAGACATGTGCTGATCATTATGGAATTGCAGACAAGCTGGCAGCAGGACAAATCTCTGGCATGGGTACGTTCGTCGAACTTGCAGCCAGTCATGAAGTGCTGACTATTGGCTAGCCGCTAGGCTTAAGTTGCATTGCAACAGCTCATTGATGGAGCTGCCCACAAGACCGGATTCTCTGCGGAGAGTCCGGTCTTTTTCTTTTATGTAAGGGGTAAGGATTCTATCTAGTAATGGAATCAGATGTAAAGACAGGCAGAATGAACTTATCAAGAGGTGTGGAATAATAGATTTTCTTCATTCATACGTATAATCACGAGATTACGTAAAGGATGGGGATGAGGATGGCTGTAGGAGCGCGATTTATTAAGGTGGCTGCTTTTTATTTCGTTATCGGCGTACTTGCAGGACTGATTGCAGGCGCAACGAAGCAATTTCAATATGCGTCACTTCATGCGCATATCGGCTTGCTGGGATGGGTATCGCTCGCCATCAGCGGACTTGTATACGTGAAGTTCCCAAAGGCGGGGGATAGTTCGCTTGGCAACGTGCATTTCTGGCTGCACAACATCGGACTTCCAATTTTCCTCGTTGGATTAGCATTAGCGGTTAATGAGGTAGCAGCGGCGACGGTCTTGTTGACCGGGGGCGGAGTGATTTCAGTGCTGGCGGCTTTGGTATTTGCCCTTAATGTATGGAGTAATGTGAAATCATAAGCTGCTTGTACGTGAAAGATGATGCGTGAGATGATGTCGGAGTCCTGAGAGGGAATGGAGTAGCATCTTCATCATGTATACGGAATGAACAGGAAAGGCAGGAACAGCGCTATGAACTGCACCTCCAATCGCTAGATGGTGT
>NZ_MAIS01000393.1:0-237 GCF_001680695.1 Paenibacillus sp. KS1
GCCGCAGTGTCACTCGCTGTCTGGGATGGAGCCGCCTGACCTGAGAAGCTCATTGAACCGAACAACAGGATACCGCTTAATGTAGCAATCACTAATTTCATCGTTGTTTTCATTGGATTGATTCCCCTTCTTCTGCGATTATGAGTATGTCCTCATTTATTTCAATCTCTACGTTCCATTTTGTTACAGACTCCCATTTTTTGGACGCCATGCGCTCCGTCAGCTGTTTTACGACCT
>NZ_MAIS01000339.1:0-338 GCF_001680695.1 Paenibacillus sp. KS1
GGTGACCTGTATGTCGAGAACGAGAGCGAGGATCTAAAGTTCAGCGGCGTTTCTCAGACGTATATGAAACAGGGAGACGAGCGAAAATTCGGGGAAGCCCTGTTTTTCAAATGGGAGGAGAACTGGCTCGATTGGGAGAAATCCAACAAGTACGTAAACGTCTATCGCGGATTTAAGGGACATGAAACAGAGATTTACTTGTTCGAGTTCTTCATTCGACATTGGGATCGGAATATGAAAATAAAGCTGCAATAGGATGAACGATGCTGTCCTCGTCAGGATATGACGTGAGGGCAGCATTTTTTTTGCATTCCTTCCAAATTAGTGAACCTAAATGA
>NZ_MAIS01000349.1:0-317 GCF_001680695.1 Paenibacillus sp. KS1
ATCCTTCTGGCATCCCTTCTGGCTCCTGAATAACTGCTCCCTTCAATTTAGTTGTCCAGTTCTTGTAGTCTTCATATTTTGTGAACTTGGGGAACTCCGAAGAATATAAAAACTCACTTCCGCCATTCAGTTTTTTATCACTGACATATAGAACATAGAAATCCCCCGGATTTTTTTTGATTTGAAATATCTTTTTCTTCTCTGCTTCGAACATTTTCTTTTTTTCTGCATCAGTCGGCGCTTTGGCTGCTGCCGTCTTGAGCGTGATGCTATTGATTTATTGCGACGATGCTGCCTGTACAGCAGCGCTCATGGAA
>NZ_MAIS01000336.1:0-345 GCF_001680695.1 Paenibacillus sp. KS1
TGAAATGAGGACAAAGATCACGATAAGAATAACCTGCTTCCTACGAACTTTCACTAAACCATCCCCTTCTAGGCTCCGGTTACAATAGATTCACTATTAACTAAAACGAGTTGCATTAGGCTGACATTCCCTGCTTTCCTCTGATTAAACCCGGAAATTCTCATTACACCACTACCATAATGCTTCAATATTAGGTGTTTATTTTTGGATTTAATAATATTTTTACCCAATAAGCTTATCATCATATTCTTTTTCTCACCATCATGAATATCAATTAGAAATTAGAAAGTACCTTCTTTTTTTGAATCTTTGCTATTTAAGAATGTACTTTAATATCTGGCTTTA
>NZ_MAIS01000263.1:0-927 GCF_001680695.1 Paenibacillus sp. KS1
GATGGTAAAGCTAATAGAGCAAAAGCAGCCCATACCTCGGGTGAGGATGGACTGCTTTTTTTCTCTCAGGGGACACTATTTTCCATTTTTGGGCTTTCACCTCGATGAAATTGGGGCTTTTGCAGTAGTCTCCTTATGGGAGGGCTTTTTTTGTGAGTTCGTGGAAACTTTTATGGAGAATGGAATGTATAGTAATGGGAGGGGCATGAACGCTGCTTGTTTTCATTATGTGTTACATTTTTTTAAAGGAGGACAAATCATGAAGCAACTAAATCTTAGTGCAATCATCTGTTCGTTCCTTGTGGGTCTTTCTCTTGTTGTTAGCAGTGTCATTATTGGTCAATCTTCGGATAGAGAATTAATGAAAGACGGATCCAAATATAAGCCGCTCTTGACGATCGGAGAAGCAGCTGAGTATTTACATATTACTGAATCCCAAGTAAGAGCCATCATTTCAAGTGAAGAATCAATGAGAAGTAGAGATGTTGATTCATTGTTGTTTCCCGTCGTTAGGATTGGAACCGACAATTTTATTAGTACGGATGGTCTGCAAGAATGGTTAAAGGAGTCTCTAAAACGTCGATTGAATTATTAAAGAGGTGTAATTTTCACGTTCATGTTCAGCACAGAGATAACCAAGAGAAAAAATACGAAATATGTCGATAAATGACAATTATAGCTATTCTTTTTTATTTACAGGGGCATTATACTTAGTACATGAGTATGATTATCCCGTTTAGTGCAAAAAACAGTTCGTAGGACATGTGTTCAGGTATTCAGCAATGATATTGTTCTCCCGAAAGAAGGAGAAAATAGAGGTTTTACAATTGATCACATTATTCGCCTAGCAAATGGAAGTGATAGAGCGTGAAATTGGAAGAAACGGTGCTAGCTATAAAGGAGCACTGTTCCTTTTTTATATTCCTC
>NZ_MAIS01000190.1:0-2724 GCF_001680695.1 Paenibacillus sp. KS1
TCCTCAAGTGAGGATAGACTGCTTTTTTCTTTTATGGGGCTCTTTTTTTCATTTTTTGGCTTTCATCTCAATAATATTGAGGCTTTTGTAGGGATCTCCTATAGGGCATCTTTTTATTATTCTGAATGAGGTATAAAAGTTTCATACAATAAATGTTGCTTTACTCAAAGGACTATACATAACTACATAAAGCGACATTTTGATTACTTAATTCTAAAAATAATTTTTTATTCCATCATTGTTCGACAGACAGGTGCTTGCCTGCATGTTAAATTAAGATCGACATTTAGATAAATTCTAAATGTATCAAATTATAGAGGAAATAGAAGATGAAAAAAGTATCTATTGCATCTTTGGCCTTACTTCTTGTATGCAGTTTGTTTATGTCGGTTGTTTCTGCGTCTGCAAGTCCGAAGTTTTAGCAAGTAGTATTGCAAGCACAAGGTAACACTACGACAGATCTTGATGAAGTCGCTAACTATTTTGGTTTTTCTGAGCAAGAAAAACAGGATTTCGTCAAATTGATTAACGAAAAAGAATCGCCTGAGTACGAAGTAAAAGGAAAGTTGAGTTGGGCAGTCAAAGCTCTAAAGGCGGCATGGGATCTGATTCCTGATAGTGTGAAGGAAGCTTTGGGAGGCACAGCAGGTTTTGCTACGCTATTAAATGTAATTGACAACTTTACTGGCGCTGTTGAAGATGCTGTCTATGCAGGAGCACTTGCAGTAACAGGGAACGAGACGGTTGCTTGGTGGATCACTAAAGCATTGATGTTATTGCTATAAGAAAAAGTCCTGAGTACAACTTTTATCTAGAGGTGGTGAGAGCTTGGAAGACAAAAAGTTCAATAAGCTAACCACTGCAACAGCTGTCATTCTCCCAATATTATTTATTGTCACATTCTTTGTTTTGCTCAAAATGAACTACTTGGTTACAGATATTATTGCATATGTTATAGCTGTTGTTTGGATTGTGGTTACAATAAGAGGTATGAAACGGCGGAAGTGATAGGAACAATGCTAAAACAGGGACACCTTCGGGTGTCCTTATTAAATAAGAGATTGATTCATTAATGGGGGCAACTTAGTGTCGATTAACACATGATGGGAGGTTTTATATCAAAGATAATCAAAGTCAAAGACAATCATCAGTTCAGCCTGTAGATGAGTTTCAAGCACACAGCAGTCTCCTATGTTAAAACAAATAAACCGCCAAATTGGCGGCTTACTATGTTTGCATTGGAATTCTGTTTGGAAACTTTGCGTAAGGAGCCTGCCAGCTTTCATTTAATGAGAAGCTTGTCATATCAACCATTTATTCGGGTACATGGTATCTTACAACTACAGCTCTAATTGGATAATTGGGGGTTACTTTGGCTGTTTTAAGAAATTAAGGATGCCTCGAAAAAGCATCCTTTTTATAATTCTGTATCAGGTTTGAAAACTAAATACAGTACATAAACAATAAGTGTAGCGATACCCAATTCAAACAGCAACCTCAAATAATCCAATTGATAAGCTTCAAAGAAATCACCAACTTTTTGTTCGCTTTGCAGCTCCCAAAGAGGAACATACTTCTTGGATTCATACTTCATTTCTCTGCCCCAAACTACTGTCACTGGAACTTTTAATACACCTAAAATTGTAATTACAATCAAATAGATGCTCAGAAAAATTCTCTTGATAAGCAAATACAGAACCTCCCATAATAGTTGATTCACGGTATTCGACATTTCGAGAACAAAACATTTTTTATTGTATCAATATTCGACAGACAGGCATTTGACTACATGTTAAATTAAGATCAACATTCAGGATTTATCTAAATGTACCATATTATAGGAGAAATAAGAAGATATAAAAAGTATCTATTGCATCTTTGACCTTACTTCTTAGTTGCAGTTTGCTCATGCCTGCTGTATCTGCAAGTCCAGACATTACACAGAACAGCAAAAATGTCCCTGGTTCTGAGACGAGATGATTAGATGTTGACATATTTGATTATTTTCATAGCCAACTTTGTAGTAGCTTACTTCTACATCGACTATGGAGACTATGTTAAAGCTTTTTGGCTGTCAGTTTACTTGGTGACTATGGTTTTTGTTGTTGATTTAATTAAGCACTATATAAAAAAAGGAAACAATAAATAGGGTCAGGCTAAACAAGGTTCTCTCTTTCTTAGCAGATTGCAAGCTAACCACCGTCCTTGATGGAGTTCGTTATGAAGTTCGTTGTATTGTCGGTTTAAACTCTTTAGACCTTAGAATTTCCTACTGGACCATGGCCTTTGTGTAAATTGCACTCTGATTCAAAATGATCACATCTACGTATCTTGGGGCTTAGGATTAACGGCAGAAGATATTATGTTGTCCTTTATTTAATACCTTAAAGGTAGGAGGTGGTATTAATGGATCAGGAAACTAGAAAAATTTTGAAATTTATTCTTAGAACTATTGCAGTTATTTTAGTTCTTGTCATCATCTTAATTGTTTTTGGCGTAGTCCAGTTCATCATCTTGACAAATAGTTAACGGACATAAGGATGGAAAATCCAAATTTATTTCCCTTATTCAGAATAAGGGTTTTTTTATTAATAGGGTAACTTTGTGTGTCGATTAGCACATGATGGGAGGTTTGATATGAAAGATAGTCAAAAGTCAAGGGTTTAAGTAAAAAATACGGTTTTGATGAAATAGTCTATATATAAATAGATACATCTATAATGG
>NZ_MAIS01000208.1:0-1922 GCF_001680695.1 Paenibacillus sp. KS1
CGCGTTCCCATTGGTGAACTTGCGTTCTGTTTAAGTTTTTACTTATCATAGGCTTTCACAGACAGCAAAAACCCTCGCAATGACAGTTTTTTTGAGCATTTATATTTCATACGACATCACACCCTTTCTTGAATTTGTGGGTGAATTGTGGGTGCTTTTGTGGGTGTAGAAAAAGCCTCGGAGGGCAATCCGGGGCTTTATCCATATACAAGCTTATTACATAAGATACGTATAGGATCCATTGATCCTTCATTGCAGCCATACAGTTGCAAAGGTGTGGAGACTTCACTTGCTTTTGTGGAGCTGGTCTACTTTGTAATTCCTCTCTCCAGTCCTTCATAACATCACCTCCAACAAGGAACATTCGTTCTCATGATATGCGAATGTTCGTTCGTCAATCAACAATAAAAAAAATAACCTGTCACTATGACAGGTTACTCCTCACTAACACGGAATAAGTCTTCAACCTTAAGCCCTAACGCTCGAGCAATAGCAAATAAATGTGAATCCTCGTGACGACTATTTTTATCGAATCTCGAAATCGATCCTTGTGGAACCCCACTCATTTCTGATAACTTCGTCTGGGTAATTCCCCGCTCGTTTAATATTTCAGTAAGCCTTGGCGTTACATTCACCCTGACCACCTCCAAATTAATTATACGATATCGAATATTTCTAAGCAATATCCGTTGACATACATTATGCGATATCGTATAATGTATATAGAAAGGGGGTGAACACAAACATGAGTAAGAAACACCAACATAAAAAGAAAAATCCGGCTCCACCACCGGAACCGGAACAGCAACAAGAACCACCAAACGAAAAAGACGACCGAGCCTCGACAAAGGAACTGATCCAGCTTACCACGGCAATAGTTCAGCTCCTTGTCGCCCTCCTTACGCTGGTTATCATCGCCCTCAAAGGGAAATGATCAGCAAGCTACGCACCCCTTCGGGGGCGGGTAGTGGTTCGGTCGTCACGATAAGTATACCACGTAGGACTTCGAAATCAAGGAGGCCACACGATGAAAAAAGATACAGTGCAGGATCTTACATTGGCGATATCAATTGCAACAATGTTGATTAACATGATTATCCTGTTCATTGTGTTTCCAAAATGACATCAAGGGGGCTTCGGCCCCCAGTAAGTATGTAGATACGAAAAACCACCCATTAAATGAATGGGCGGATAATTTAAGTATCGGTTCGAACATCTAAATTACATGCCAATAAACATATTTCTGCTGAAAGGAGCCCAGTTTTCTCCTCTAAACCCAGTCATGCCTTCTAAGTTAACAAAACAAGGGAGAACCGTATACATGACACCTGACATAGCATTAACTCTAAATGTCATGACGAATCTCATATTTGAATTGTCGGCAGGTGTAATCATTCCAAAATTAGGAGATATTGCGTTTGATGCCGTAAGTGCTTCACGCATTCCCACGGTTGCAATACCAGCGGGACGCTCCATATTACTTCTAATCCAGTAGTTGGAAACGTTCATTGCTGATGCTAAATCAGTTCGTTGATCATAATTAAGTAATATTTGATTTGGAGCAATTTGTCTTGCCTCTAGAAGAATGGGGTGAGGTAACATCTGTCGCTCTGTATGAAAACTTAACATTTTTTAACCTCCACATTTTGATGAATTAGTTAAATGACCAATTTCATCTTATGAAAGGTTACTTGTTTCGGTTCATAATAAATAGTCAGTCTAGTAAGTGATTAGACGCCATGGATCAAGTTTATATGCCTTTTTAAATGATCGGGAAACAAAAGGAATTGACAACGTAATACACGCCTGCAATGAATATACTGTCACTCCCTCACTTTGGACAAACTAACAAGAAGCGAAAAAATGCTTACTGCATAATAAAAAAGAGTCGCAGGGATGCCTTCCCATACGACTCTTATTTG
>NZ_MAIS01000346.1:0-323 GCF_001680695.1 Paenibacillus sp. KS1
TGCCGGTATCCGTATCCTGCTGAGCGAAGGAACGCAGACAGCAACGGTGGCAGGCTGGGGAGAAACACCGCTGCGGCATGTCCTGTGCTTGGACGAGGAATGCTCCGCCGTTACGGAAATAGCCGCTACGGATGTCAAAGGGAAGAAGGAGCACTTGACAGCCACGGATGCCGAACAGCAGAAGGAAAGCTTGGCCGCCATGGATGCCGAAGGGAAGAAGAACTGCTCCGCTATGGTGAGATTCGCCTCCGCGGAAGAATTGGAAGCCTATTCGCCAGCCTCCACGAGATCAACGGATGTACCGACAACGCCGATGAACAGCG
>NZ_MAIS01000019.1:0-81591 GCF_001680695.1 Paenibacillus sp. KS1
GGTTGATAGTGATTTTTATAATTTAACGAAAAATTCTGTTCAATTAATTCTCGTATATCAACATCTTCGTTTTTCCCTAAAGTTAGTCCTGCAACCATATTATTATGGAAAACCGTGGTTTTATCCGTAGAATAACCCATAGTTGCTCTTATTTGTACCAATTCTGTAATTATTCTAGTTTGAAGCTTCAAGTTTATTTTAATTTGATTAAAACTATCAATATAACCTTCATGATTCATTTTCACATAATATTCTTTAATCAGTTCACTTATTTGATCGTACTGTTCCTCTCCAAGATATTTTTGCAATTTGTCAGTAAACAAACCTAGCATAATTAATCGATCGCTAATCGCCATTTTACGATTTTGAATAATATCTATCGCAAGAACCCTAAGTTTCCAGAGCAATTCTTTCTTAAAAGTTGGCTCTTGCTTTCCAATACTTTTTGCAACAATCCATTCGGATTTAATATCTTGTTCAAGCTCTTCAAAATCAATGCCCCCAGGATTTAATAATGCTAATCTTGCTGCTTCTGGACAAGATAGTTTTGCAGACATTTCGGCAATACTGTCTACACTGTTTAATACTCTTGGATAAGTTGCGCATACTGATGATAACATATGCTCGCCTAACTTCTCCTGAATCCCGCAAAGCCCCTTTTCATTCAATAGCGGGCACATGCAATTACTATCCAAGTTTATGTAGGCATAGCTTCCAGACGTATTTGCTTGAGCTCTATTCCTTGTCAGTCCTTGACTAAGCTTGGTTTTCATTCCAGGTTCCCTGACATTTTTGTATTTTTTGTATGTCGCTTTATCAATGTCAATTCTCCAACCTGAACAGCATGTATCTTCACAATCCCCACCAATACAGGAGAATTGTTTCATGTAAACAGGCAGTAGCGTAACTTGTTTCACTCTTTTCACTCCTTAAACCATCTATTGCTTAAAGAAAGGGATCTTCCCCTAAGAAGATCCCTTTCTCATTATTTGTACTCAAAGTTTAATGAAGTATCTGATTCTTTTCCATCTGGATTTATAACTTTAAAGCTTACTACTCCAGGAGCACCTGCAGCAGGAACTCTAAATTTTATTCTTCCAGAATTGACGTAATCAGCTGGATACTCTACTCCATCAAATACAATTTTTATTCCTTTAACGAAATTTGAACCGTCAATATAGATGATCGTACCTCCAGATAATGCTCCAGAAGATGGAGATACAGAACGCAATGTCGGACTCGGTAGTGCAGGCGGTTCGTCGTAAGTAAATTCCGCATTTGTTGAAGCCCCTGATGGATTCGTTATCACGATTTCAACTTTTCCTGGTGTTGTCGTTGCAGGAGTACGGAGATAAATACGGGAACTATTTACATATGTGTAGTTTACTGGACTATTATTAAAGGTTACATTAAGTCCTTTCTCCAGATACATGCCGTCAATATAAACGATTGTATCACCAGACATTGGTCCATGATTAGGGGACACTTTCGTAATCTCCGGTTTGAATTCCTCATACGTATATCCGTTTGGTAGAGTAGACGACTTCCCATCTGGGTTAGTTAGAGTTACATCAACACTTCCAGCATCAGTTACAGCAGGAACGTAAGCCCTTACTGTAGTTGGACTCATAAATGCAGCCAATTTTACTGTTGTCGTACCAAAAGTAACAGTTGCACCTTTTTGGAAGTCCGTGCCGACAATTTCTACAAGGACACCACCATTTTTATTGCCGCTGTTCGGTGTAATGCTTTGAATCACAGGATCCGGATATACAGGTGGAGCATCATAGGTAAAGCCATCCGCTAGTTCGCCTGATTTGTCATCTGGATTAACCACTTTAATAGTAACAGTTCCATTAAAGTCTACCACTGGAGTACGGGCCGACATACGACCAGCATTTACATAGTTTGCACTAAGTTCTATTTCTTTTCCATTATGCACAAAGAACATCTTTGCACCTTTTTGGAAATCCTTACCGTCAACATAAATAATCGTTGGTTCTGCCATCGGCCCATGATTCGGGTTCACAGCCGTAACAACTGGAGCTGGATACTCAGGTGGTGCATCATACGTAAATGCGTTTGGAACTTCAACGAATTGAAGATCTGGATTAGTTATTTTAATCGAGATGCTCTCTGGAGCGTTCCAGCTTGGCGTACGAACTGAGAGTCTATTCTTCCCTATGAAAGTTGTTGGAAGTTCAATTCCACCCCATAGGACTTTAACACCCTCTACAAAATCACTACCGTCAATATAAACCATTGTTCCGCCTTCCATTGGACCATTCTTTGGCGTAATACTGCTTACAGAAGGTGCTTTCGGAGGCGGAGGTAAAAGATATTTGAAGCCTTGTGCGAGCACTGACTCACTACCGTCTGGATTAACGACTTTTACGTCAATAGCATCTTCTTTTGCCCAAACTGGCGTTTGAATAGTTAACTTTTCTCCCGAGTAGTAAGTAACTTTCTCAACTTCTTTATCTCCAAAAAATACTTTAGTGCCTTTTTCGAATAATTGGCCCTCTAAAGTAACGGTCTCATTCCCAATAGTTATCCCTTCAGCTGGGGAAACCGATTTTAATTCCAATTTCGGCGGCTCATTATATCGGAATGCATCTTTCAATTCAGATTGTGTGCCATCTGGATTTTCAATTGTGATATTAACCAAGCCAGGTTTTACTCCGGCAGGTGTAACTGCGTGCAAGTAAACATCACTATGATAAGTCACAGTTGGGGAATAATTCTCGCCAACTTTCACTTTAATTCCAGGTAAAAAATATTTGCCAGTAATCATTATTTTAGTACCGCCAGCAAGCGGGCCAGATGTTGGGTCAATCTTTGAAACTTCAGGATCTGCAAGGTAATTAAAGGGTGCAGTCGCTGCTTGGCGATCATCATTGATTACTTGTAATGTTGTCTGTCCCTGCTTGCCTACAGGAACCGTTGCATCAATCTCTTTATCATTAACCAATGATACATCGGAAGCTTCGATGCCTCCAATTATTACTTTTAATCCTGGTCTAAAATGCTCTCCAGCAATCTTTATTTTTTCTCCGCCAGCAATTTTGGCTTTATCTGGAGTAACGGTTGTTATCGTTGGTGCTGGGTACTTGACTTCAAGAACCGTCTTATCTGGTGAATAGTTTCTAGGTGCACCAGTATAATCCTTGTATGTGATAATAGATTTGGAGTTTGTGACAGAGAACTTTCCAGCCCCCTTATCGGATTTATGTTTGATTTTATAGGTAAACTGAAGCTTGTCTGTTTTTAACTCCAAAAAGTTCCATATCAAGGTGTTGCCGTTAACCTGTGGTTTAGGTATATTATGTTCATATGAACCTGGTACAATTTCAAATGCGTCGTCTACAACTTCAGTTACAGTCACATCATATGCACTGGCAAGACCAATTTCTTTTACAATGGCTGAATAAATTTCAGATAATCCCGTTGATCCCAGAACAAAATGATGATGATGTGCAGTCGTTGCCATATCCATCATCAACTTGTTAGGGGCACTAGTTATAGGATCTTCCTTCGGTGAAAGCAATGCGATCGTATAAAATACAATACCTGCATCTTTGGCTTGTTCCGCTTTTTTCAATGCATATTTGTATGCATCCAAGCCATCTCCGCCTACTGTGGCTGCACCATCTGTCATCAGGACAATTACAGGCTGTGCATCTGGGCGATGATTTTCTAGCAACTTGATTGCTTTATCAATTGCATCCCCTGTTGCCGTACTGCCATTTGCTTTAATAGTATCAATGTAATTTTTTGCAGCTTGAGGATCAGAAGTTAATTCAAAAGAGTCGGCTTTTGTACTGAAATCAACCACCCCAACTCTATGCTTCTTGAAATCCATTAAATCTACAAACCCTTTGGCAGCATCAACTGCATTTTTCATCTTATTCTCGCCGTTATTTGGACCATAGTCAGGGCCCATACTTCCTGACTTGTCAATAACAAGAATTACATCATTTGGTTTTACGACGTTTACCGGCGGCGTACCTTGTATGCCAAGTTGAACCTCTGCTTCCTCTCCTACCAGAATACTAGCTGGATTGATTGTTCTAGTCATTGTTACATAATCACTCGCTGCATATGCACCCTGGATAGGGATCTGTGCAGTTACAATTAGCAATGTGAGCACAATAGCCAATATGTGCTTAACCTTTCTCACAATAACTCCTCCACTTTCATTAAACTAAAGTATATTTACCCTTTTTTATCCATAAAATAAGAATCCGTAGCTTGGGCATATGAATTATACGATACTTGTTGCATCTTTCGATTCGTTGACTGGAGTTGCTGAAGCAGTTGTGCCACCTGTTGATTTAGAATCAATATTTCTTTATAGAGTTCGAGTAAAGATTCCGTTACTTCACCGTCAAGTTGCAATAATTCATATAATTCATCCAACTCTTCTTCATGCTGCAAATATAACTCTGCCTTCATTGTATTCAGAAATAAGTTGTAAATATCAATGATACGTTTTCCTACTTCATACTTGTTCATTAGCTGTTACCCTTTTTGGCAATTTGTAATGCCTGCTTCCATGTTTCAGCATAATCCTTTGCAAATTGGATAACTTCTTCAAGAAATTTCTCGTTCTTAGAGATAATAAATTGATTAATGCAATACAAATAATATTCATATAACGCATATAGCTGTTTGGAAATATCATATTGCATATTCAATGTAGAGATTAACTCAAATAATATTTCACGCGCTCCATGAACTTTAGGCATCATTTCATCGAATTGATTCATATGAAATGATTTTTTGGCCATACTCAATTTCCTAAACAATTCTTCGTATAAAAGGAGTGTCAATTCACCTGGGCTAGCAGTCTCTACTTTGGTTTTCAAGTATTGTTGTTGGTAATTCATCGGTATCATGAAGCATCTCCCTTTACACAAATAATTTCCGGATTGTTATAATCAGCCTTGTCCCAATTGTTGCGCTAACCATGAACCTTGGCTATTTAATTTCTGAATAGCCTTTTCCATTGCAGTAAATTGCTTATAGTAACGATTTTCTGTCATTTTAAGCTTGTCTTCAAGGGAATCCAGCTTTTTGTTCATATCACGTAATCTATTACCAAAAATACTGCCATCGACAGCATCTGAAACCGAACCCGATCCGATTTTTTTTGTAATCTTTTTCATTGAGTTGCCCAAGGTGTCGTACAGTCGCTCACCATATCCAATTTCTGATCTGTAATTCGGATCTTTGGAGTCTAGATTACTAGACTTGGTAAACAATTTCATGACTTCGTCAGGATTTGAATTTATTGCATCCTGAAGCTTTTGCTCATCTAATTGGATTTTTGCTAAATCCTTCGTGTTTCCTTGAACAAATGGTTTAAAAGTTATTCCGATATCTTTTAAAGATTTAATAGCGCCAGAAATGTCTTTTATGGGACTCGTTAAATCTCTGCGGAGTGAATTCATCGCGTCTTGCAAAATATCATCCCGATATAACAAACCCGCTTTAGCCTTAGATTCCCACAACTGAATCTGGCTATCTTTCATGCTTTCCTTTTCCTCGTCACTTAGTGGATAATAGTTCCGGTTTGGTCTTTCTGTTGTTTTCGCTTGAATTTTATCCACAATTTCATTATATTTCTCAACGAAATCTTTGATCTGGGACACCAGATCCTGCGTATCTCTAGTTACCGTAACCGTTACTTCTGATGAGGAAACACCTTTAAGATCAAATTTCACACCATTAAATTCAAACGAATTATTAGCCATCTCCATAGCTACGCCATTTATTGTTGCCTTAGCGTTTTGACCTACATTAGTATTAGCTGCTTGTATATTGAAATTTGTAGAAAGCGATCCAGAACTATCGTTTATGGAGAAAGTAGAGATATCCCCAGTACTCGCCGACGTTAACATGAACCTTTTGTTTATACTATCAAAGCTCATGCGTACGCCAATATTAGCCTTATTCACACTATTCATTACGGACTCGAGCGTAGAATCAGCATTAATTTCGAATTTCTGCTCCTTCCCGTCTACCGTAATTGAAAATTCCCCTGTTGTTAAGCCCTTCGCTTTTAAATCTACTGCCGAACTAAATGCATCTCCGACGTTAGTGGAGGAAGTCGCAAGTTGATCAACTTTTACAACATAACTTCCATTCCCTGCCGACGAATTTGCCGATGCAGTAATTACGGAATTGTTGCTGCTTGAAGCTGATAATTTATTAAATGTAGAAGAAAAGCGTAACTTATCTGCCAAATTTTTAAAGCTAGACATCATGGAATTCATGTTTCGATATTCTTCACGCTGCCACATTAGCGTTTGTTTTTGCTGTTTCAGCTTATTGGCAGGTTGCCGCGCTGCTTTCATCAAATCGTTAATCATTTTATCTGTATCTAAACCGGATGACATTCCAGAAAGACGGATTGGATTAATCATTTTCTCCTTCCCTCCTATCTCTTTTCATCAACAAATATTCCAAGTTGCTCGCACAAACTGTGAACAAGATCTAAAAATTTTTCAGGTGGTATTTCTTTGATCACTTCGTCCGTAGCTGTATCAATTATCTTCACAACTATCTGTTTGGTTTTTTCATGAACTGACACTTTTAAGTAGGTGTCTACGCTCTTCAAAGCTTTATTCCCCTGCTCGACGACACTGTCAAGTTTCCGCATCCCGATAGGGATAAAATTTGATTCCTGCAGAGAATGTTGATCCGATTTTTCAATATGCACAGTCTGAATTTGCGAAAGAGTTGGCCATACGGTAAAATGTTGCGCCACCCTCATCTTCAATACCCCTTTTTTTGTTTTCATCGAATATTAAAGAAGCCGACCGGTTGATACCGGCCGGCTTCCCAGAAAAATCTTAACGAAGCAATTGAAGTACGCCTTGTGGTTGTTGGTTAGCTTGCGCCAGCATTGCTGTAGCAGCTTGTTGAAGAATGTTGTTCTTCGTGAACTCGCTCATTTCTTTAGCCATATCAACATCACGGATACGGGATTCAGCAGCTTGCAAGTTTTCAGCAGTTGTTCCCAAGTTGTTAATTGTATGCTCTAAGCGATTTTGTACAGAACCCAAGTCGGAACGAATCTTGGAAACAGAGTCGATCGCCGTTTGAACTTTTTCAAGGTTGCCAGTTGCTGTAGCATTTTTGCCATCAAGTGCTGTCAAATTATCAACTTTAAGCTCAGCAGCAGTTGCTTTAGACAATGTCAACTTGATAGTTTCATCTTTGTTCGCACCAACTTGGAATGTAATGTCAGTTGGAGCGCTGTCTCCCAACAAGTTTTTAGTATTGAAGCTTGTTTGGTTAGCAATTGCAGAGATTTGTTCTGTCAATTGTTTTACTTCCGAATCGATTTTCTTATTGTCTTCATCAGTCAACACTTCGTTTGCAGCTTGAGTGTACAATTCACCCATACGTTGCAACATTGCATGAGTTTCGTTCAATGCACCTTCAGCAGTTTGAATCAAGGAGATACCATCCAAAGCATTCTTGGAAGCTTGCTCCAAACCGCGGATTTGGTTGCGCATTTTCTCGGAGATAGCAAGACCTGCTGCATCGTCCGCTGCACGGTTAATACGGTAACCGGAAGACAATTTTTCAAGGGATTTCCCTTGTTGAGTGTTGTTGGTAGTCAATTGGCGGTGCGCGTTATAGGCACCCATGTTGTGGTTAATACGCATGATTAAGTTCCTCCCTGGAATCGTGTTATGGTGTTCGCTTCCTTGCTCACACCCTATTGGTCAACGTAGTTCTTCGGCCGATAGAATCATTCGTATGACCTTCTAATATATATATCGGCATCTATTAGTCGAAATTTATAGCTAATTGACTTTTTTATTCAACTTTTTTTCTTTAATAATTCTTCAATAGTTTGGAGTTGCTCCTTCGAGATATTTGAATTTGCAGCAATCCCATTTTGCTCCTTAATACTTTGAAAAATTTCTTCTCGATAGACGGGGACATCTGAAGGAGCTGCAATCCCAAGTCGAACCTGATCACCATTCACCTCTACTACGGTTAGAACAATATCTTGTCCAATCATAATCTTCTGACCCTTGGCTCTTGTCAGAACCAGCATAGTTATCCCCTCCCTATTGGATATTGCAACTGATATTGAGGGCCGTCTAAAATAATTTGTGTGGCGCGGTTATTATTTACGTTCATAATAAGAGGCGCTCTTAAATTTAAAGTGGTTCTATTGTCTGGTCTTGCTGTAAGGATAACCCGGACAATAACATGGTTTTTTGAAGTAATTTCCAGCGACTGCTTGATTCCTTCACTGAGATCGAACACATACTCTGGAGCAAACAAAAATGGATCGACGATCATAAATGAAAATTGTTCGTCTATTGTGCACTGCAAACACTCGATTGGCAAATCAGGCTCAATAGAATGCACCCATACATACTCCTTCGATTCTGGAAACCCTAAAATGCCGTTCTGAAACGTAATGATATCTTCCTCTTTTACTTGTAATATTCCAAGACGTGAAGACTTAACTTCCATTTATATCCCTCCCAAAATAAAATAGCTATAAAGAACATCTTGCGTTCTATATAGCTACTTCATCCTCATTATACTACTGCATCCAATTGCTTACCGCTACTTGAGAAAAAGATATAATTCTTTTGAATCAAATACGGATTTACCTTGCCAGGATAATAATCAATTTTCGGCTTGGTGCTCTCGAAATTAAGCTGTACACCTCCAGGGTTCCACTCTGTCTTCAATTCACCTGGAGTAAACTCCACCTCGACATTATCGTAGTTCGGCGGCCCGCAAATTTCAATTGGGTACTGTCTGAACATCCGCTCTCTAGCAATCTCGGAAAATGCGTTTTCTTTCTTATGAAATGCCATCATACGATCGCCTTCACTAGCCAAGTTAGCAATATTCTGCATGGAGATTTGAAGTGATTCTTGAGCAATTCGATCCGTCACTTCCTCAAATCTTGCTTTCCCCAGGGCTGACCACGCTTTCCGTGAATCAATTTCTAATTTGCTATCACTATGATCCATACGAACGACTACTTGTTGTTGAGAGATCTCTAGTTGAGGAGGCGGTGTTTCAATATTTAATATACCCGCCTCACGCTCTAGCCCGACCCTTGAGAATTGCTGATTTATCTGGATATGAGGTATATTCACATCACATCACCCTATCGTAAGAAATCTAGCAAGCTTGGACGTGAAATACGGGCAATTGTGTCGAGAGACGCTTGGAATATACTTTCTGCGGTCTTCAATTCCGTTATTACCTTTGGCATATCAATATCCTCGGTAGCAGACTGTAATGAAACATAATTCATGTTAAGATCTTCCAGACGACTTGTTGTAAATTCCAATCGATTTTGCTTAGCCCCAACCTCCGCTTGTCCAATGACCAACTTTTCCAAAGCTCCTTGTAGCTTCGGAATTGCGCCTGCAATCCCACCTGTATTGTCACTAAGCAGAGCTGTCTTCATATCATTAACAATTGTAAATAAGTTGTCGGCATCCCCAAACTTCCCGAACACCTTATCGCCTAACATATTAACATCCACGTATATCCCTGCACCTACTTGATACTGAACTACACCAGCATCTAATGTATATTTTTCGTTAGCTGGATCTTCCGGATAAGGCTGCTGATTCGTACGTTGCCCGTTGAATATATAGCGCCCTTTAAATTGGGAGTTCCCTAAAGAAACCAAATGTGTGTACAACTGCTCTACTTCCCGCGCAATATTTTCGCGAGCATCAGCGGGAACCGTATCTGTACCACCCTGTACAGCCAGCTCAGACAGCTTCTGTACAATTTGTGTTGCTTCGTTCATTACAGTATCTGTAAACTTCATGAACGAATCCGCATCTTCCACATTCTCCGTAAACTGTGTCGTCGAACTAATCTCCGCACGATAATGAAGGGCACTCGCCACGCCGACAGGGTCATCAGAAGGACGGTTCAAGCGGCGGTTCGTCATGAGTTGCTCTTGATATTTATCCAGACGCTTATAGTTGTTCTGTAGGTTCTTCATCATGGAGCTGCTCATCATTGATTGTGTTATACGCATGTTACTCTTCCTCCTTATCTGCCAACGACGCCGGTGCCGTTAATGAGCTTGTCCAACATTTCGTCCATCGTAGTAATAATCCGGGATGAAGCGCTGTATGCATGTTGGAATTTGATCAAGTCCGACATTTCCTCATCCATGGATACACTGCTAACTGCTTGACGCAAGCTGTCTGCATGATCCGCCAGCAACAAGCTGTTCTCTACCATCTTCGTTGCATGATCGGCGTCCGTACCGAGCTGCGCCACGACGGATTGCACATAGCTGTTAATCGTCGCGGATTTCGTAACTGCTCCTGGTTCCGAAAAGCTATATACCTTCTCCGCCAAACTGGCAATAAGCAAAGCCATATCGCCGTTTCCTTGCAGCGGTACTTCTTGCGTAGTTCCATTTGGGCCTTGGCGTACTTCTGTGCGCATCGAAGCCGCTATGTTCTTCACATCACTCAAAATGTCCGCATTTACTCTCATATTGCTTGCAGTGATAGGTCCACCATTCTGCGATACAAAGAACTCGCCGCCTTGCTTAGCTGGCTCTTGCAGGGCATAGCCCATCTTGTGCAAACCATTCAAACCGTTTACCGTGTACTTCGTATCATTCAGCAGCTTACGTGGGTTAGATGGATCCACCACCGCATTCGGTATGGATACCCCTGGAGGCAAGATAGTTCCCGCCGGCAGCGTAACCTCTACTGGGCCATTGGCAATCGTATTCGCGATAATGTCCAATTGACGTTTATATTCAGCAACATGAATATCTCTCGATTCCACGTAGCCTTTAATCTCACCATCTGTTAATGCTCCAATGTCGCCGTCCGTAATTGGCGTCATCGCCATATTATCAATGACAAGTGTGCCGCCAAAGGTTACTTGATACGTTTCTTCCCCTTCAACAACATTCACGTTCCCAAGTCCGGATAGCTGATCGACCAGCAAATCCCGCTTGTCCCGCAAATCGTTGGCATTGTCGCCAAGACCTTCGATGCGCTTAATCATCTGTGTCAGGTCTGAAATTTGAGTTATATAGTTGTTGGCTTCGCCAATCTTTACATTTATTCGCTCAGTCAAGTTACTCTCCAACGTGTTCAACTGGTTCGAGATATGGTTGAACGTTTCTGTCAATGCAACCGCTTTTTGTTGTACAACGGTGCGCGCGGAGAGATCGGAATTAACCGGATTCTTACTGAGCAGCTGCCAAGCATTCCAGAACTCCGATACACTCTTCGCCAAGCTGTTATCAGAAGGTTCATTGAACACACCTTCGATGTTGCCAAGCGTCTCCTGCTTCACCTTCCATGTAGAATGCACCGTATTCTGATTTCGATATTCGATATCCAGCAAGAAGTCACGCACTCGGCGGATACTATCCACCTCGACACCCATTCCTAATTGGTTCGGGTTCTTAGATAAGTTATACATGCCCGGATAATCAATCGGACGTGCAGCCGTCAGTCTTGCCACTTGACGGGAATAGCCAGGCGTATTCGCATTCGTAATATTGTGGCCGGTTGTGCTAATGGACGTCTGGTGGGCCATAATGCCCCGCTTACCAATCTCTAATGTATGAAAAGTCGAACGCATCGCTCGCTTCCTCACTTTCTCCGTAGCTTCACACTTCAGCTTTCTATCTGTAATCTAATAGGTAAAGTTGTACCTTTATACCTTGCTTTCATCCTTGCTTCTACGCTCTTGTGTCGAACATACTGCGCGGTGTGCTCGAGCTGGCCTGTGCTGGATGCTGATATACAACCTCATCCTCTGGTCGGCTCATGTACAGATTCAAGGAGTATTCAACAAAGGATAACGATTGCTGCAACAGCTCCTGGATAATAACATTGCTTTCCTTCAGCTTATGTAGGGTTTCGGACAAATCCCGCTGTATATTCAGCAATTCCACGCGTTCCTCCGCTTGGAATACAAGTCGAGCAATTTCTGTCACCGTCAAATTCAACTGGGATCGTATGCCTTTCTCCAGTATGAACTCCTGTGCTGCCTGCTGCCGCTCCTCATCGGCCTCCGCAACCTGCTTCAACAGTCTGGATTCCTTCGTCATCAGCTGCGACAAGCCATCCACATCGTTCTTGATGATCACTTGCTTCTTCTCTTCTGCAATATCAAGCAGTTGCTTGTGCAAATCGTTCAGAAGAGTTAGTGATCCAATGATTTGCTGCACACTCACACCTGTTCCTCCGCTCATTCGTTCTCTTTACGGAACAACGGAAGCAGCTTCTCTGCAATCTTGTCCGCTTCCACATGATAGGTTCCGGTGGATACCGCCTTCTTCAAATCTGCAATGCGCGCATTGCGTGCAGGATCGTTTACTCGGTTCTGTGCTTCTAGCATTTCCTGCGCTTCAGTCGAGATGATCAGCTCATCCTTACGGGAAGGCTTCTGTGATGCACGATTCATTGCCTGTTGTTTCTGAGAATATTGGATCGCGCCAAGACGCTGTGTTTCATTAATTTTCATCCCATTCACCTCGTTCCATAAGACAAACTTATATCGCTATCCATCATTGATGAAGCACCCATTACATCTTTCAATATTGCCTGTTGACTGCTCCATTACTGCTTCATTCCATCTTATCAATAAGAAAAGCCGATAACCTTTACTAAGATTATCGGCGCAGTGTCAAGAATTATTTAGATGTAATGTCATGAATATTATGAACTTAATCTAAAAAATCTCATTACAGAGAGGTTTGTTATTGACAAACTCCAAATTTGAATTAATCACGATCCCGTTTCGTATCAATGACCCGGTAGGCGCCATCCCCTATGCGAGGAGCTTCCTTCACCTCTTCTGCACCGACTACTGTCTGTGTTAACTCCTTCACAAGGCGACTTCGACAAGATTCGCACATATTCCCATCGCGAATCGGCTGGCTGCAAATTTCACATTCATAGGCCAAGTTCGGTGCTTGGTATGTAGAAATGCGTCCTTCTTTAATAAAACGCGTGATTTGACGAACGCTTACTTCTGTTGCTTCACTCAGCTCCTGCATCGTGGCTTGACGCGTTTCACGCAGATAAGCAGCACAGCGTTCATACTCCTGTTCGATTTCTTTCAAGCAGTTTGGACAGAGATCCCGGAATGCCTTGGCAAAAAGTTTTCCGCAGCGCAGACAATTGCTCAGCTCCATGTCATTCGCCTCCTTCGATGCTTCATTTCTTCATCATATATCAATATTCGGCAGATGACGAGCAAATTTTTATCCATAAGCCTTGCCCTCTTTACACAGCAGTTGGAGCAGTCTCTTGCAAGCTGTGGCCGCAGCTCATTCCTCAGCCTTCCAAACCGTAATCGCCGCTGCTCACCCCCTATACGGGTTGTCGTACTGCGCTCCTCTTCCTCTATGCCCTCGCCCACGTATAGCTGACAATCGAGACCGGACAGTCAAGATACTTGCATAAGGAAGATAGTTCGCGTGAGCAGGCTCTTAACGTACTTCCCGTTGTGTATACATCATCAATAAGAAGTAGACGCAATTCAGCCACAGAGCTCCCTTCTCTTGCCATAAAAGCACTCCAGACCTCCTGCAGGCTTCTCCCCGCCCATTGATGCAGCTCGAACGCATGAGATATGCTGCGCTCCCTACCTATTCGAGATTGCTTGCTCTGCTTCTCTGCATCCTGTGTGCGCGCCAGAAGCTCTACGACCGGCCTTCCCCATTCTCTTCCCAGCGCCCGTGCGAATTGCTCTGCCTGATTGAATCCGCGAACTTGGATGCGCTCCCGAGTAGATGGTACATATGTAATGAGATCTGGCAGAATCGCCTCCCGCTTGCCCTGGAACAACGCAGTGATCCCACCACCTCTAATGCTTCGTCGCCGTTCCCACACGGTGGACAGCAGCGGTTCATAGGCAAGCTGCATCATCCTGACCATGAGCAGCTCATACACCCGATCTCCCTTGAATTTATACTGAGACAGCCATTGCTTCATTTGTTCGTCATATCGCACCAAGCTTCGATTGGCTCTTAGACCGTCATTTCGCAAAGGATGACGCTGACAATCTGGACAGCGGATCGCCCGTCCGCAATCTGCACAGCCTAATGCGCGAATCCATGGGATTAGATTGACACACTTATAGCAGACCAGAGACATAAGGCTCTGTTCGTAAGGATAAAGTGGACGTAAAGCCGTATTATTCATCCGAATGGATCTTTTGCAAATGATACAAGATTGCTGACTCGGACTAAGCATCCTGCCATACATCTTCTCCAGCAAGTCCCCACATCTCATTCTGCTACCCAATTCGCTGTCTCCTGTCCGCTCCTGGCAACAAATATCCTTTTCTGGCTGCAATCCGATTCATGTCCCGAATCTGCCGAACTGCTGACCGCTGTGATCGATTCCACTGTTGGGATCCAAACACGACCAATCCTGCAGGATCATCCTTCGAACGCCCTGCTCTGCCTGCCATCTGTACAAGTGAAGCTGCATCGAACAAGCGATCGTCCGCGTCGAGAATGAATACATCGCTCATCGGTACCGTTACACCTCGTTCCAGAATCGTTGTCGTGACGAGCACACGAATGTTCCGTTCTCGAAATTGAATTACCTTATCCCCTCGACTCTCATCTGCCGCTGACGTTCCATCGATATGGACACCGGGAATACGTTCACGCAGCAGGCGCACAAGCGGGTCTACTTGACGAATACGAGAAAGGAATACAAACAGTTGGGCACCTCTACGTACGGAATGATTCATGCATGCCAGCAGCAGTGCTGGCAGCCCATGTGCAGATAAGCACTGAGCAACCGAAGGCATTGTGATCCTTATCGGGATAGGAAGTGGATGACGATGGAAACGTACTGGCACCCTCGCATGAGAGAGCTTGCCTCTTCGAACATCCTGCTGCATCGCCTCTGGTGGTGTCGCAGATAAATAGACGAACACACCTCCGGGCGTACAAGCGCGTTCTCCTGTACGTTGCAGCATAGGATCATTATGATAAGGGAATGCATCCAGCTCATCGATAATAGCTAATTCGAAGGCCTCCTCGAAACGAATCAGCTGGTGGGTGGTCGCGATAGTAATATCACCATGTCGCCACCGTTCCGGACTCCCTCCATACAACGTAACGACCTTCTGTGCAGGAAACGCCTTTTCTATCCTCGGCTTCAATTCCAGTACAACATCACGTCGCGGTGTGGCAATCAATACACGTCCACCATGCAGCAGCGTGTCCTCCACGAGCGGAAAAATCATCTCCGTCTTTCCAGCCCCAGTTACAGCCCATAATAAAAAGGCGCCCTTACGCAAATTGCCCCTTGTTCCCTGTACCGTACTTCTACGTCCAGATGTATTCATCTCAGACAGCCCAGCAAATTGGTTCCTCGCACGAACTCTATCAATATAATCCAATGCCTGTCTACTCGCCTCTAACTGCGCTGGAGCAAGCCCCCACTTCTCTAACTGCTCCTCCCGATTCGAAATAAGCGCTGCGGCACTGTCGTCACCTCGATACAGCTTGCCAGCAATCAAAATAGCACAAGACCGGCAGCGCCCCACATTCAAGCATTGTGTACACGTCCAGCATTGTAAAGAATGGCAAGTCGAGCAAGTGGAGCTGCTTAAACCCTCTGAACTCCCACAGCGTCCGCAGCAAATCGTAACCGAGGCTTTATAGAGGGATCGCATGACTCGTTTCAGCGGGGAAATACGGCTAGCAGTAGGCAGTTTACCGCCGTCATCCCGGCGAGTAAATGACATCCCTGCCCTCAGCTCCACCCAGCCATGCAGCCACCCCCACTGGATGAGCGAATATCTGCTCGCAATTAAATGTTCCGCTCCCGCATCCCGCAGGAATTGAATCAATTCTTCATCCAAAAGCAATCGACCACGAATTCCATAGGCGATACGATAAGCATCAGCATGCAATGCGGACCATACTCCTGCCTGAGACACACCTTCCCCAAGGAAAGAAGCAGGCAGCCCAGATGAATTCGCATCCCATTGTGTTGTTGCATAGGCCACGGATTGTTCTGCGACCCGATACATAGGCTTCTGCTCTTCCATGACGAACAGCTTGGAGGTCGGCTCCGAATATGGCGCTTCGATAATCGCAACAGCTAGATGCTCCTGCATCAGCCTCCGCTTAGCTTCTTCTTCAAACTCCTCCACACACGGGGAAAGAATATCAGCAAAATAACGAACCCAGCCCTGCTCTCCCCAACGCTCCATAGCTTCGCTTGGCATGAAATGTTCCAATACAGCGATGCCAACTTGAATCGGCAGCTGCTGATGCAAAACAACGAGTTTCGATCCACGGGGCAGACTCCCTTCCCCTGCTAACCAATAGCGCACATCTATGCGCCAATCTACAGTGATCCCCGAGTGCCATCCGTACTCCGTGCGCACGGCATAAATTCTTACTTGCATGACCATTCCCTCTCCTTCGCCATACGGCTCACCGGAGCATGCTTGCTGCTTGATATCTGGATGCGCATCTGCTCAAATTACGCAAAAAAAGCACACCCCACCCGTGGAATCGGGTGGCATGTGCTTCATGCCCAGCGCCTTATCGTATTTGTATAAAATTGTATACGAATCGACGGATTCTGACAACCCTAAACTTCAGTAAACTTCCCAAGTTTAACTGTATTTGTAGTATTTTCGGTTCAATATATTCCATATTTCCCCGAACAACACCGCTTACAAGGCACTTCGAGCCTTGAAGGGAATTTTCCGCCAATCCTCTGTACTCCGTGGCTCAATTACAATTAATGTCTCTTCCGCTGCTCGCTGCTTCAAGCCCTGCAGTGTTGCCTCCAGCTCATTCCTTTGAATCACAAGTAAGTTCCAGCTCACATCGTAGACGCTCATTACACGTGAAGCAATCGGAAACGTAGCGTCCGTGGAACCGCTATCGACAAACGTGAAATGCAGCTTGCGTCCTTTCAGCCAAGCAAACCAACTATACGCACGAATCACCCATTCGATATGGCGTTCATCATTTTCCGTCACAAGCACGACATGCATCCAAGGCGCAGGTCTAGCGCCGCGTACGAGCTGCCTCCATTGATGAGCCAGATGAACGGCTGCTACCGCGAGTCCGAAGCATCCCACAATCCAACATAGCATTGCGATCATGCGGCCACCTCCTTACTACCAAGTGTATGCCGCAATAGATGCCGAGGTGACGGACAAACGCCAGCTAGCCTTGTGATTCAGTTCTAGGGACGGTGTGCTATAAGGTTACCCAACCGTTCTTAATGGAATTGATGACCGCTTGGGTTCGATCATCAACCTCCATTTTCTGCAGGATGCTGCTGACATGATTCTTAACGGTTTTCTCACTAATAAATAGGAATTCACCAATCATTTTGTTGCTCTTGCCTTCCGCCATCAAGCGAAGCACTTCGGCTTCACGTCTTGTCAGTGGATTATCTTCTGCAGCAATGAACTTCACGCCTGCATCTCTCGATTGACTGCTCACAATTCCGTTACCATCAAGCAGTGTCATCCGTCGAAGCTGCTGGATAAGCTTGCCCGTTACCTTCGGATGGATGTAAGCGTACCCTGTCACAACCGAACGAATAGCATTAATTAAAGACTCCGCTTCCATGTCTTTCAACAGGTATCCGGAAGCCCCTTTCCGCAGCGTTTCGAATACGTAGCTCTCATCATCGTGTATCGAAAGGATGATCACCTTCACATCCGGAAAAATATCACGCAATCGTTCTGTAGCAATCACGCCATTCTCAATAGGCATATTAATATCCATTAGAACAACGTCCGGCACTTCCTTATTGCAAAATTCCAGCACCTGAATGCCATCGCCGCATTCGCCAATGACCTCCAGATCGTCCTCCATATTCAATATACGCTTCAAGCCCTCACGAAAGAGCTGGTGATCGTCAGCAAGGAGTACTTTTATTGTTTCTATGTCCTTCTTACGATTCTCCATAAGGTTGCTTACTCCTCTCTCTTCTCCACATTCGTCGGAATTTGTATCACGATGCGAGTTCCACGGTTCTCCGCCGAATGAATTTCCATACGGCCTTCGAGCAGCTCCACCCGCTCCTGCATGCCCAGCAGGCCAAAATGAGCGTGCTCTTTCGATTTTTCTTCCAGAGACTCTACCTTGAAACCAAAGCCATTGTCACGAACGATTACACGTACTTCCTCTTCGTCATACGTCAATTCACATGTAACGTAAGATGGATGCGCATGCTTCGCTGCATTGGTGAAAGCCTCCTGAACCAACCGGTAAATAGCTGCTTCCATCGCAGAACGCAGCCGACGTTCCTGCCCTCTAACCTCGAATGAAGTCTTAATTCTGTGCTTATCTTCATAGTCATGTATAAATTTGCGCAGAGTCGGTACAAGCCCTAAATCATCCAATGCCATTGGACGTAAATTGAAGATCACCTTGCGGATCTCTTCTAAGCCGAAACGAACCTGCGATTTTAAATCTACTATTTCGTTCTGCACCATTTCAAATTCCTGCTTATTTAGCATTCTTTCTACAATTTCCGTCCTAAGCACTAGATTAGCAAGAGACTGTGCAGGGCCGTCATGAATTTCACGTGCGATCCGCTTCCGTTCTTCTTCCTGTGCCAGAATGATCTTCAATCCGAGCAGCTGCCGAGTTTTGGCGGATTCCAAAATACGTGTTACCTGACTCAAATCACCGGATAAATATTCAAGCGCAACGCTCATCTGAGAGCCAATTGTCTCTGCTCGTTCCACAGAGCCCTCAATCGCGCGCAATCGTTTCTGAATATCGTCCCGCCGTGTCTTCAGGTAACCTTCCTTCTCCCGATACATCATCAGCTCAAGCTGCATCTGCGTCGCCTTTTCATAGGCCTGCTTGATATCTTCCTCGGTGTACCGGACAAAATCACGGCTCACATCTGTCAAACGCAGACGAGCTAGACGATAGTTCCGCTCCAGCTCGTCCACCTTATCACAAATTTCAGCAGTCTGATCCATAACCATCTGCAGTTCTGCGTTCATAGCAATCGCTTCATTCCGAGACGAATCCAATATTTCGTAAATCTGATATTTGCTCTCTTCCATCACTTTGATGGCGTTCTTAATGACGCGATCAATGACATCGACTTGATTATCCACTAACGTTCGGTCTCCTCGTTCATAAAAGGATGAATGGAATTTCATCCTTAATGATACCACATCAATGGATAGTAATGGACTTCGTATTTTGCTCCCATTTTACAGTTAGGCCTAATTGTTCCGATACGAAGCGAAGCGGGACTAAAGTCCGTCCTTGTCGAATAATAGGTGCGACATCCGATGCAAGTCGAGAGCCGTTGCGAACGAATGCTTTTTGGTTCACGATCATTTCAAGGAAACGTTCGCCGCGCATTACAGTAACCGTCTGTGCTGGGCCATTCCAGAGCGCCTCGCCCCCAAATGCATCAAGCACAACTCGTACCGGAACGTAGGTAGAACCATTCAACACGATTGGTGCCACGTCCAGCTTCTTCACAGCACCATTCACCTTGGAAGACTTGCTGTTCACAGTCAAATCCATTGTAGCTGTAGGGAAAATATCCGATGAACCAGCAGGGAGCTGTGCGATCAAGTTATCAAACGCCACTGTTCCTTCTGTTGCACGTTCGTCCTGATCTTCCTTGAAGTTGACCAAATACAATCGTTTCAGCTTAGCTGGATAAGAAACTCCCAGTGACGATAGATCAACTTCTACCGTCTTCCAACCTTCCCAATTAATCGATTCTGCTACATTTACATAGTGAATTTTCTTATTCGCGTCATGGATCTCTAGTCGCAAATTGGTAAAGCTCTTGTCTCCATAGACGTCGAACTTCAGACCGCTAGTGCCATTAGGAAGTTCCATGCCTGTAGAACCATTCAATTCTGCATAGGCAAACTTATCAGCGCTGCCGCCTGCATTCATATCATAGGACAGCTTCAATACTTTGTCATTCGCACCGCGGCCGCCAAATCCGCCTTCGATGCTGACTTGCCCCTTCGTGCTGCCCTTCGGCAATCCAGAGAAGGATACACTCATATTTGTTTGATTGAAATTCTCTATTAATTTCTCCGATCCAAGTGTCAGAGGTATCATTGTTCTCAAGCCATCATAGCTTGCAATGGCATAGCCAACCTTCGTTCCTTCTGGAACCGAATTCACTTTAAGCACGCCATCCTCAACCTTACCGTTGAAGCCGCGAATCTCCCATTTTACAGCAGATGAAGGTACTGTCGCCTGATTGCCATTCAGCAAGGTCGCCTTCACGGGAACAGGAACACTTGCACCGGAACTTAGTGGAGCTGAGCTGGTAGCGATTTGCAGGCTTGATAAGTCCTTCGCTCCGATGATCGTTACCTCTGCAGTCGTTTTCGCTCCTCCGGATGTAGCTACAATGGTAGCCTTGCCTGAGGATTGAGCGACGAAGGCATCCTTATCCCACTTCATCTTGCCGTCCGCAGCGCTCCATTTCACATCCAAGTTAGAAGCATCTACCGGATTGTAATGCTCGTCATAGGCCTTCATGCTGTATGTTGCACGCTGCCCGATAAATAGCGTTTTTTCTCCACTTAGGGTCATGCTCTTCACTTTGCCTGCTGGAGCTGTCGTGAACACACCGAGACCGTTAACAACAGAACGAACATTGTTACCTCCTTCTTTGGTTTCATGTGTCAGCTTCGTATCGAAATCGCCTAATGGCCGATTCGTCATCGTTGTGGAACCACCGCCGTCCAGGTTTACCGCTTTCCAGATACCTGCCTGTACAAGCGCCTGCTGGAATTCCTTCAATGTAAAGCCCGAGCTTACACTGTTCGATTCAGCTGTTACGATGTAAGCGTAACGACCATCCTTCGAGTAGCCGACTGCTGTACGAGCTGTTACACCACTGCCGCTAATGCCACTCGTATCACGCGTGAAGCTGGATGCCTTGCCGTTCTCAACGAGCAGCGTATGACCGCTTATCATCATTTGGAAGGAGGACGGATCTACGGATTGGCCTGTCGACTGAGACAACAGTTTGTAATCAATCTTGAGAGATGTGCCTACCTGCATTGTGCGGCGCATGAATTCCGCAGCCTGCCCGTGTCCACGCAAAATAACGCCATCTTCAGGAACCTCCATCGGCAGAGCACCCATATCAGAGATTTGCTCTACGACCCCATTGCGTACAAGTACTTCTGTAGGCGTTGTGGTCGTATCATTCGGCCGCTTCGTTCCTTTCCAAGCGCTTGTGTAGATGTACATCGCATTGATATGACTATGCTGTTTCCCAGGCTCTTTATCGTACTTCATCTTATTGATGCCGGACAGCGGGAACGATTGGCCATCCGCCAAGGCCACATTTCCTGTGAAGCGATATTGATCAATGGTAGGCGTACCACTCTTCGTGACGGCAAAGGCATACATGCCTGTCAGCTCCGCAGGGCTTGTAATCATCTCTCCCTTTGAAATGGAACCTCCCATTGGAACTTGGTCGGAGCCCATCATCCAATAGTCCCCGTTTACACCAGCAACTGCCCCAGTTTCCTTCGTCATCTTCGTGACTGGGTTCCCGGTAGCTGTCTTGCCGTCCTTCCCTGTCATGACGTCCAGCTTAATATAGGGATTGCTTAAGTCGGCCTCAATCACATTCATTCGAGTCTTATACGTTTTCGTGCCCCGCTGCAGCGCGTATTGGTAGGTAACCAATCTAGCACCTGAGGTAAGTATCTCTTCGCTGAGCTTTTGCAATGAATTCAATGGTGCTGCATATGTATCCCCACTAGTCGAATCTATTGGTGCATCCGCATAAACATAGTTTCCCCATCCAAATGCAGGCTGAATGAACAGTGCGCTGGATAGCACGACTGCTGCCGCCTTTTTCCCCATCCGTCTTGTGTTGATGTGGCGGACAGTTTGATTTGATTTGCCCATGTGTCTCTCTCCCATTTCGTCCTATTATGTATAAATGTCAATATGTTCGCGTGTCAACTCTACTATTATATAGACTACCAAAATCGACAAAAAGTTGCGATTTTGTTACGTATTTGGTGGATTTTACGATATAATGCCTGATCAAAGCCAAGATGAAAACAAAAGAAGCCCTGCCTTCCGGGCTATTCGCCGTTAGTAGACAGGACTTCCTTCTTGTTATTTATTAATCCAACGTAATATAATCTACTTTTTTCAATAATCGAACTAGTAGAATGGCTGCCTGTGCACGTGTTGCTGAACCCTTAGGCTGGAAGCGATCCGTGCTAACCCCTTGAATGAGTCCATCCTGTACGGCCTGTGCCACGATTGTTGCGCCTGCACGTGTAAATTCTTTATTGTCCTTGAATGACTTCAGCACATCTGTCGATGCAGCGGACATCCGATATCCTGCTGCTTGTGCAGCACGAACCATCATAAGCGTAATCTGCTCGCGTGTCACAAATTGCTTCGGCTTGAATGTTCCATCTGGGAAGCCCGTAATTACACCTGCACGGATGGCCGCACCAATGTAGGCTCCGGTCATATCTCCTTGATTCACATCGCGGAAACGCTTGACAGCTTCACTATCTGGTTCAAGACCTAGCGCTCGAGCAATCGAGACAGCAAATTCCTCACGCGTAATCGGCTTGTTCGGCTCGAACTTGGTGGTGCTGCGTCCACTCATAATCATTTTGGATACGAGGGCAGTCACATCCGCTTGTGCCCAATGTCCCTGCAAATCGATGAAGGATTGCTTCCCTACCGTAAAGAGAATAATCTTTGTGCCAACCATGTTTGTAATGGCTACGGTATCTAATCCTGCACGAGACACCTTGGTTGGCAAGTATCCTAATTTCGAGTAATTCTTCATCCACTCTACTAATGCTGCCCGGCTGGCAGTTACTGACTGGGAAGACTTCATTTTTACAACGGTATCGATATTCAGCGCGCTACCAGTGCCATTGTTTACTACATTGAACAGCGCGAATTGATAAGCCTTCACCATTGCTGTCGCTTGTACACTTGCAAGCTCATTCGTAATCGTCGCTGTTTCATTGACCGGATCGATTTCAAAGAGAAGTGAAGAATTCGTGATTGATCCTTGCGTTCTTTGGATGATCTTGCTCATCGTATCGCGATTAAGCGATATTCCGTATACAGCTTCCTTATACTTCACGGTAAACCAAATCGCATCGGTTCGCGAATATGCCTTTTCAAAAGCTGCTAACGGCACTACGACCCGCGCGCCCGCTTCTGTGGATGGCACTTCGAATCGAAGCTGCTTATCCGAATCCAGAGATTGGCCAGCAAACTCAAATGCCGTCTTCACCTTAGTAGTATCAAGCGTATAACGATTGACCGTTACTCCGCTGCTTGTCCGGTCAGTAGTAATTTGAGCTGTATTCTGAAGCAGAACATACGCATAGTCTCCGAAGGAGCTGTCCTTGTCGCTTTTTACAAAGTAACTATCCAGCGACCCTGCTGTTGTTCCACCTGTACCCGTTGCCCCTACTTTCAAGTTGGAGAATGTCTTGATTTCGATTCCGGCCTCTGATTGAAGTGGTTTGGAACCTGTATTGTAGGTCACACTTAAGTTGCTTCCATCTGTTGGCGGGTACATTAACTCGATCGTCACTTGCGTTCCGCTGACTGTTACTTGTTTAATACTCATCGCCTGGTTACCTGACGTGACCAGAAACTGCGGATAATAGGACACCGACATCGATTCAAGCCGCTTGTTAAACGTCAAGATGATCGAAGGGGACTTCCAGGTTATCGATTGGACAGTCGCAGCTTCACTATCTGTCGAATTTGAAGCAGATACAAGGTTCAAGTTGGAAGCATAGTTGTAATTCCAATCGCGCAGCGGCGGATTCCCTCTCACATACGATACGGTTACATTATCTGTTTTCAGTACCGCCGATTGCAAAGTCAGTTCCACCCGGTTTTCCTTAATCTCGACCTTCGTGACGTAACGTGCCTTCTCATTCACGAGTACCGAGAACTGGTTCTTCATCGGAATGTTGTTCTTATCCATCGGTTTGTTGTACTTCAGAATCATCTTCGTTCCAAGCACCGTTACCTCTTTCAGTTCCGGCGGCTTATTGTCATAACTGTTACGAACGAAAAATTCCTCGATCGTCCCTACCTTGCTACCACGGGTATCCTCTAGTGGATAATTGCCTGGCGTGTAGCTGACCTTGACAATATCCCCGTTTGATACCGAACGGTTTAATGATAAGGTCACGGTAGAAGAGCTGCTGTTATGCGATAGTTTATCAATTCCTACAGTGGAATCATTATATGTGACAGTAAATTGACCGTCTGCATTGGAAGAAACGCTTTTCAGAGAATCTGTAAAATATAAATATAAAGTAGAGCCGGAAATATACCCATCACGCAGCTTCGTCAGCGTCGTATCTACCTTATTCTCAACGGCACGGGAGCTAAAGCTGGAAGCTACATTGCCTACCGTATCACGCACCATGCGGAAGCGTGCCGCATAGCTAATCTTGACGTCTTGACCTACTGCAACGCCGCTCTCCAGTGACACATAGACATAATTGCTAGAGGTATACGCGCTGCTGACACGCCGCTCCTCGTTATTCACTAGTACGGTGAATTCGTTGGAAGGCGGATTCGCGTTGCTATCCAGCGTCTTGTTATACCGAATTTGAATTAACGAGTTGTTGTACATCGTCACATCTTCTACTGCTGGCGGATTCCGATCCGTAATTGCCGTAGAAAATGTCCATTCAGACAAACCTGCAAATTCATTGCCGGCTGCATCCTTAACGGCTCCCCTTGCAATACTGACCGTATACACGGTGTTTTCCTGCAAATTAGAGGCAGGGTAAATCCACAACTCTTTCGAATTGCGTACGTAGGCGCTGGCTGATTCAGAATAGGAATAGGATTTGCGCCGCAAGTCCACGCCTTTGCCCGTATATACGATTGGTTTACTGAAGGTTATAATTAGCGTCTTGTTCGCCGGTACAGACACACTGCCGGACGATGGATCGAAGCTGACTATCGTTGGTGCGGTTGTATCCGTTGATTGCGTTCGGAACGTCCATTCCACAGCATCCATCAGGTTACCAGCAGCATCTCGGAATGCTCCCTTCGGTATGGAAACTACATATGTACGATTTGGTTCCAAAGTCAGAACATTCGTGGACTGAATAACCGCAGAGCCGCCTCCCGTTATTGCTGAGGTAACAGGGAGCACAATATCCTGGCGTCCATCTGATTTAATCACAATATTGCCTGTCACTTGATAGACAGACTTATCGAATGTAAGTTCCAAGCGCGTCTGCGGGGGCACAGCTGTCCCATCCAGCGAGCGCTTTGTTATTTTCGGTGGATTTGTATCCACACCAGGCGTCGTTGTAAAGTTCCAATACGTCTTGCCTGAGAAGCCTGCTACGGGAGTTCCGTCATCCAAATCGAGAAATGCACCTGCATCCATCGTGACATAGTACGCTGTTCCAGCTTCTAATCCATCTAGTTTCGTCGTTGCTGTAAGTCCATTCACTACGAAATCCTTCGCAGCGATTGTCTTCACGACACTGTTATCACTGAACTTATTGATCTTGATGCTGCCTTGGCCCGCTTGGATAGGACGGCTAAACGTAATTTGCGCATCCGCAGGCAAAGCAATTCCTTGGCCTTGTGGCGAGAATGATGCCGCTTCCTGCTGGGATTTAGTTGAAAATGCCCATTCTGCAGGTGTGGACAGCTCTCTAGAGGCTTCGCCCAAAAAGAGCTTTCCATCAACTTTTACAACATATCTTGTTCCTGCTTCAAAAGGCTGCAACCCTTCCAGCTGGAATGTTACGTTATCAGTTGTTACTATTTTTCCGATTCCATTCGCACTTGTTTCAGCAAAGCGCTGCTGTGCTCCTGTTTTTTCATTCGTTACCGTAATGTACCCATTCGTCATGGATACTTTTTCGTTGAACGTAAATTGTATGCTTGATGGATTGATCGAGACTTCCTGCGCACCGTTAGCTGGCAATGAGCTGACTATCGCAAGAGGGGTAGCTGCGTGCACTTCGGGCACACCTCCCCATCCGAACACTCCTAAAAAAAGGACAAAGGCCATTGTAGCCGCAATCCATTTCTTCATTCTATATGCTCCTTTCATTCCGAAGACAGTTGTACTCTATTTGTCGGTAAAAAGGAGGAAATAGTTTAGATTCATCACCACCGGTACGCAAAAAAGACCTCCTCCTAAGCCTGATAGCCCAGAAAGAGGTCTTGTATAAGCGCTCAAATAATAAAGGGTTAGATTATAAACCCGCTTGCTCCCGCAGAGCATCTGCTTTGTCTGTACGTTCCCAAGGCAAATCCAAATCAGTACGGCCAAAATGTCCGTAAGCAGCAGTCTGCTTGTAGATTGGTTTGCGCAGACCAAGCATTTTAATAATGCCTGCAGGGCGAAGATCAAAATGAGATTGAATCAGTTCAACAATCTTTTCTTCATTTACTTTGCCTGTTCCGTAAGTATCCACGTTAATGGATACTGGAGTAGCTACACCAATGGCATAAGCCAATTGGATTTCACATTTGTCTGCCAAGCCAGCTGCTACGATATTCTTCGCAACATAGCGCGCTGCATAAGCTGCAGAACGGTCAACCTTCGTTGGATCCTTACCAGAGAATGCACCGCCGCCATGGCGTGCATATCCGCCGTACGTATCCACGATGATTTTCCGACCAGTCAAGCCTGCATCACCTTGTGGTCCGCCGATTACGAAGCGGCCAGTTGGGTTAATGTAGTACTTCGTCTTATCGTCAAGCCATTCACTAGGCACGACCGGAGTAATAACCAACTCTCTGATATCACGTTGGATTTGCTCCAATGTTGTATCTTCAGCATGCTGTGTCGACACGACAATCGTATCTACACGAACTGGCTTATCTCCATCATATTCAATCGTCACTTGTGTCTTACCATCTGGACGAAGGTAAGGCAGTGTGCCGTCTTTGCGTACTTCGGACAAACGACGAGCAATACGGTGTGACAATGCGATTGGAAGCGGCATGAGTTCTGGCGTTTCGTTCGTTGCAAAGCCGAACATCAAGCCTTGGTCGCCTGCACCGATATTCTCGGTTTCTTGCTTGGCATCTTCAGTACGTGTTTCAATGCCAGCGTTAACCCCCTGAGCAATGTCTGGAGATTGTTCGTTAAGCGAGGTCAATACTGCACAGGTATTATAATCGAAACCGTACTTCGCGCGCGTATACCCGATATCTTTGATCGTGTTGCGTACGATAGATGGAATGTCAACATAATCTGCCTTTGTGCTGATTTCTCCTATGACGAGAACTAATCCCGTGGCTACGGATACTTCACATGCAACCCGAGCATTCGGGTCGTTCGCCAAAAAGGCGTCCAATACCGCGTCCGAAATCTGGTCGCATATTTTATCCGGGTGTCCCTCAGTAACGGACTCGGACGTAAACAAGTGGCGTCCTTTCAATGACATAGGACTCGACCTCCTAACCTATAATATGGCTCTACCATGAGCAGCCTAAACAAAAAATGAACCTTTCCCGAATGGAAAAGGTTGTTATAGCAGCCTTCGAAAAATCATATTACTGTATTTGTCCGGTCCTGTCAATGAAAGCGTCAAAAGTTGGATTACCTATTTTTGCTGCAGTGCTGTGGCAATGAGACGTTTTGTTATTTCTCCGCCTACCGAACCAGCATCACGCGAAGATAAGCTACCCCAATCAGCATGACTAGTCGTATGTTGAACCGGAACGCTGCCGAGTTCGGAAGCGAACTCTGTATCCATTCTAATATGCGCTCCATGATGAGAAACCGGAAGTCCGAACTCGGCTGCAATCTCATATTTCATACGGTGCAGGGCGTCTCTGCTGGCTGGCACTAACGTTTTTTTGCTCACGGTAATATCCTCCCTCGTTATATATGCATCAGTAATAATTATTGTGCCTCATTTAGGAGGATGCACCCGCAGGAAATGTTGCCGGCCCTGCCAGCTCATGTTAATTACTCAGCTTTTTGCACTACTGAATAGCCCCCGCGTACCATAACAATCAAACCATTCTCCTGCTGCGGATCTGGCATCACACCGCGTCCATCACGCGGGAACAACAGCAAGTGGTTCGTCGCAACCACTTGCCCGCTCTTGATATCTGTGCCTTCCGTTACATCCGGCACCCCATTCTCATCCGGGCTTGTGATGACTGCCTTTCCGTTGCGGACAATAACTTCAGTTCCAGCCTTAGCAATAAGCTTCTGGCCAGTTTTAACCGTTACGACTTTAAGTTCCGTATTGCTTGTTGTATCGCCCTCAGGCTGATCCTTCTTCGGGTTATCTTTGTCCTTGCTCGTAGTGTCATTGCCTGTATTGCCTTTCTTCAATTCAGCTTGGATAAGGGATTTAACTTGTTGGTCCACATAACTCTTCGTTACAAGTGGATCTGAAGATGTTCCTGAGGTTGTATCTGCTGCGAATGCATTCACACCCAAAATAGAACCTGCCACAATTCCCCCTGTTATCAATGTTGTAGATAAAATAACTTTCGTAAATTTGTTCATTTTTTCTTCCTCCTACTTCTTATGCCAAAAACTCCCCTCTACGAGGGGAGTTTTCTTTATTGTTTTAGTCCGCTGTTTTTGCATTTCTAATGTTGTACGCACTACCATGGCTAGCTAGCTTGATCTTCTCTTTATCGAATACATCATACAAGGTTAGCTGGAAGCCACCGTTCTCGATTTTCTCAAAGAATGCGTCCGAAATAGAGGTTGAGAATGACTTATTCTTGCCTTCTGTAAATTCTTTAACAAAGTCAATCTCTTTTTCAAACCTCTTGCCACTTGAATCTACAATTTCAATGACTAACTTATGACCGTAGTCTCCCATGTTGTATTCCAATTGGCGAGCCATATCGTAAGAGAACTCGATAGACAAGTTCGATGATCTGTTAGCAGTCACGTAGAAATTGTATAAAGTCAACGAATAAGGGAATAGATCAAGATTTACAAAGTCTCGTTGAAGCGTAGGCTGTACGACTTTCAAATCCATTGCTACTGCATTGATATATCCATCAGACTCACCCTTTGGAGGTGTCAGTTTATTCTCGGTAATTCCTTCACCGATAATAAGCTGCAAATCTGTTTTATTAACCGTTTTCGGTACTTTCACCCATGCCGTTACGACATTCAATCCTTGCGGACTCGTAGGGCCCTGTACTTGGGAAAGATTTGCTTTATAGTAACGTCCATCATCTGATCGATAGTATGCTACCATTTGAGATAAAATCGTCTGGCGCTCTTCCTGGCTCTTCATAACAAGATCCGTATAGATGATTTGTTCAACGGCACCTTCATACACCTTGCTGTTCTTTACTTCAATATCCGCTTTGCGTCCTTGAGTAGTAAGATTGTATACTTTACCAAATTCAACGACAGGCAACTTGCTTAACTTGCCTCCATTCGTGAACTGAATGATTGGGGCACTATCCGTTTCCCCTATTTTCTCCATTAGTGCCGTCTGGACTTGAGAGAAGTCCATATAACTTGGTACCTTCGTTACGATGTATACATCGACGACTTCCCTCGCTCCGATGATTAAAGCACCATTCGAGCTTATCACCTGTGTTTTACCAGATACCCCGGAAGTATCCAATTTAAAGACACCTTCTAAAGCTGGCAATTGAATTGTTTTCGTTTCTTTGTTTTTAATTTTTAATTTTGCTGACAGTACATCCCCGTCTAACCAAGGTAGACGTTGTAGAGACTCTATTGTGATTCCAAGGTTGCCTTTGCTATGCTGCACATCGTATTCAATTCCCGTTTGATTGCGCATGGATTGAAGATCAGGCAATTTATAAGTTCCTTCAGGGAACTTGAAATTCGAGTCCTTTTGATTCGTTTCAGGCTTCGTTGGATCCTTTTGTTCGGAATCTCCAGGCTTATTGAGTTGAAGTTTTAATTGCTCAAGAGGTACGTCAGTAGATACCATCGCACTCAATGTGATTGGTCGTTTCTCCATTGCTTTCAATGTCAAATTATCGAGTGATTTTGTAGGGATCGGAACAGATAATCCGTTTGGTCCTTTCAAAACAAATTCATATTTTGGTATCGTCACTGGACGATTCGATAAATTTTCAAATTGGAAGGTCAATGTAATATCATTATCTTCAAAACTTTGATTTGCCCAACCGTTCAAAATTTTTGTGCTGACTTTTGCCTTGTCGATCGTTATTACTTGCTCTTTATTCGCTGGAATAACAGAAGTGGCTGCATTCGAAGCTGGCAACTTTAAGGTTGCTACAGGCAGATTAATTTTTGCAGTCTCATCCTCTGTCAGTAGTTGAAGCTCCAAGTTTTTGATAACGACACTCTTAGGAATTGCCGTCATGAAATTCAATGTCTTTTTCTCGCTAGGCTGCAGCTTATACTCCTTACTTGCGCTATCTGGTACAAGAGGGTAACTGCTTCCGCTTGCTGTTTTAATTACGTATTTGTAAGTTGGATTCTCCAACGCTTTAAACCCTAAATTTTCTACATTTACTGCAACATTTACATAATTCATGTCTTCATTAAGCATCGAGGTTACTCGATCAATGCTTGTTTTTATAGGAATATCATTCATTCGTACTGTGCTGCTTTTTCCAACTACAGTCGATGCAGTCATCCATGTAGGAATTTGAAAAGAGCCCAATCTGTTTTCAAAACCAGCTTTGCTAAAATCCCACTTTATGATATCAAAAAATAAATCATTAATGGTAATACCCTTTGCTACTTTTGCATAATAGGTAACACTCATCTCAGACAAACCTGGTACTGTTTTTTTCTCTTTATCCTTTGTAGTCAATACACTAGAATACACTGTACCACCTTTTGTCCGAACCTTCGTCCAGTAATCAATAAGCGGCAAGCTGCGCTGATCATTATTATAATAAGTTAACGTATACGTCAAAATATTACTTTCATCTTGTTTATACATGTTTACATCCGTCAGCTTGACTGCACTTTTAGCAGTCAAGCGAATTGGCTTTAACTCACTAAGCGTATGTACTGGCGTCGGTTTAGCCGCAGGTTTTGTTTGCTTGCTGGTGCTTTGTTGTTTAGAAGCTTTTGTATCTGCAGCATAAATATTTGCCGTAGGGAAGGCTGACGCCCCTAAAATGAGGGACAACGATAACATTGTCGCAATGGCGGTTGTTCTTTTCAATCTACTTTCCTCCTATGCGTAGAATCTACATATATAGTATAACGCATAAAGATAAAAGAAAGTTGCGATTTTCAGCAAGTTGGAGGGTTACATTGTTGTAAGCTTTGTATAAAAAAAGAAAGCCCCGAAGGGCTTTCTTTTTAGAAGATATTAATTATTTCTTTTCAGTGAAGTAGTTCGATACAGTGAAACCTTTCAGTGTAACTTGTTTCGTAGTATCTTTCATATCAACGATGTACTTATTCACATAGTTGAATTCATCATTCATCTTAACAGTGATGAAATCATCTTTAGTCAATTTAACAAGCTTACCTTCTTTGTCTGGGTTCACAGTGAATTTAACAACCAATACTCTGTGATCAACAGAACCGTTAACAGTAGCAAGATCTACACTAGTCAATGTAACTGGTGTCGCTTTTTCGTTAACTGCTACATCGAAGAGAGTCAGAGCTTGAGCTTTGTTCACAATGTCAACATCACCAGTCAAACGAATTGTTGCTTGGTAAGTTGCAGAAGTAACATCTGGTTGAGTAACATTAAGTGAATCTTGAACAGCCTCTGGTCTTACATTGTTGACACCAGAAAGATTGGTTGGGCCAGATTTAACACGAACATTGAGAACATCAGCAGTTGTTGCTTCATCTCTCACGATCAATTGACCACCGGAAAGGCTAGAAGGCAGTGTGGAATCTCCTGTGAATTTCAAAGTAAGAGATGTTCCATCAGTGCTCAACTCATGGCTTGTTGGTTTAAATGTTGCACTATTAACCAATACTGAGAAATCTTCAATGTTGATATAGTTGATTTTCCCGCCGAAATTAACTTGAATCTCATTACGGTCAACTACTTTAGCTTCCTTAACAGCAATGACGTTAGCAAATTCTTCGCCCAAGGAGCCTTCATATGTCAGCGTGTAAGAATCGCCGTTTTTGATGTAGTCACCCTTAGCGTTTTTCACTTGGCTTACAGACAAGTAGTGTTTCTTAGCTTTGTCGCTCAGATCAGCTGTTGGAATAAGTTTACCACTCTTAGAAGTGATGCGGATAGTATCACCAGATACCATGTTGATATCATAATCAGTGATTGATTTGTTATCAAAGAGATATTTCTCTTTAACCAATACACTTCCGTCACCGTCAGTTCTCATATCGTCCTTAAATTGAACGTAGAGGTTTTGCTCGCCACCGCTTTCAGAGAACCAAGAACGAACGATTCCTGTTTTTGCAGTTTGCTTAGCAGTGAATGTTTGCGACCATGGAGCCATTGTGTTTTGCAATGCAGCCGTATCACGAACACCAGCAACTTCCAAGATGTAATCAGTTTGGTTAGACAATTTACCGTTCAAGTTAATTGTCACTTTATAATCTTTTTCATCGTAAGATGGCTTAGCAACCGGATGTCCGTCACCGTCTACGCCATTGAAGTTTTTCAAGACTTTTCCGTCTCTGTCTTTCAACGTATAGTTAACAGCATTTTGAGCGGACTCTTTATCCAACTTTTTGCTGAATTCAAGAACCAATTGGTGGTTGTTCAACGCGCCAACTTCTTTAACTTCCAACTTCAATACTTCTGGACGAGATTGATCCAATGTAGGGTTCACTTTGATTTCGCGATCAGCTTTGTTGCCGCTGTAGTCAGTTGCACCTTTTACATAGATTGTGTTATCGCCAGTGTACATTTTATTGCTGAATTCAACTTTAACTTTGTTGTCTTTGTAAGTAATTTTACCAGTGTTGCCGGAAGCGTTGTGGTACACTTTTTCAATAGACTTTACTGTTTCGTTAAATTCAAGCTCAAGCTCGTTCAAATCAGTTGTTTTAGCGGACACGATTTCAGGAGCTGCTGTATCTTCAGCAATCGTGAATTCTTTGTCTGCTGGAATGCTCTTCAGACCAGAGAAGTCAGAGATTTGGCTTGCGCTCACTTTATGAGTGCCAACAGACAACTCTTTCTTAACGATTACTACGTTTGGATACATGTAGTCAACGCTACCTGCTACCATAGCACCGTCAACTTTGTAGTTGCTGGAAGCAACTGCATCGCCGCGTTTAACTGGCTCAGAGAATACGATTTTGAATGCTTTCGTACCCAAGCCAACAACTTCTTTGATTTCAGGTGTTTTTACGTCAACTGGAGTGAATTTCTTTGTTTCGTTGAACGTTTTAGAAGAATCTTCGTTCTTAACGTTTTTGATTTTCACTTCAGTTTCTTTTTGGTTCTTCAAGTCGGAACCATTTTCTTCAAGCAAGATTGTGACAGAGTTTTTGTCTTGCGCCATTGTCACGCTCTCGATTTTCATGTCTTTAACTTCGTAGTTGTTTTTGTTCTCAGCAGATTTTTGCTCGAGAGAACCGTCAAATGTTACGACAACTTCTTTCAAGTTTTCAGCTGTAACGGATTTGATGCTTTGAGCAGAAGTAATAGTGTAAGTAACTTTTGCAGTTACTTCTTTACCTTTGTATTGGAATTTAACTTCAGTTTCTTTGTTAGCTTCCAATGCTTTTTCCAAAGTAACTTTCACAACTTCTTTGTCAGTCATTGTGAATTCAACGTTTTTGGAGTCGATTACTTTGTAAGATGCAACTTTAGGACCTTTAACGAGTTCGTCAGCTGCATATGCTGCTTCTACCAATTGAGTGCGAGTTGCGTTCGCTTTAGGGTTTGCATCTTTGGAGAACAAACCAGCGTCAACTGCTGCTTGGAAGTAGCCTTTAGCCCATGAAGAAGCGTTGTTTTGAGCGTCTTTAACTTCTTCAAGTTTCAAAGCGTTAACCAAAGTTTTAGCTGCTTCTTCAACTGTGATTTTGCCGTTGAAGTCGAACAACTTCTTCTCCAAATCTTTACCTTGCATCAAGCCTTCTTTTGTTACAGCTTCGATGAATGGAGCTGCCCAGTTTTTAGCACCATAGTTTTTATCTTTGTAAGAATATTCACCATGGATTTCTTTCAGACCGAACAATTTCACGAGTACTTTCGCGAATTCTGCACGAGTCATGTCTTTATCAAGGCCAGCGGATCCATCTGGATAACCGTTGAATACACCTTGAGTTTTCAATGCATCAAATTTCTCTTGAGTTGTTTTAGCTGCGTCAGCACCGAAAGCTACGTTTGCGAACATAGAGAACGCCATAGCAACGGAAAGCAGAAGGGCCAATCTTTTCTTCATAACCTTTTTTTCTCCTCCTCTAAATTGCTTCGTTTGTTTAGTTTGTTGCGTAGAAGTTTGATAGTTCATTTCCCTCATTCGCCGATTCACCCCCTTCCTCAGAGTGAGCGAAATGTAATCTAAAAAGAAGTCTGCAACATAAGGACATGCCACAGAAACTAGTAATCGATTAGGAACAAATGAAAATAAATAGAAATGCTCATACCACTCTAGACATTATACAATGTCAACTGCCTAGCGTAAAGTATATTTTTGTGAAATACAGGGAACAATAATTAAATTAACCACTGTATTCGAGCTTCATCATATTAAACGCACAGGTTTCGAAAAAGTTGCGCTCTACGGAAAATTATTTTTAAATTTTTTCGCAGATTTCAGACAATGTCTTGCTCATTACATTCAATAACGCATATACACGGATATGCTATACATATTGCAATACTTGAATTCATCTATATGTATGCATTAACGAATACATCTCCTAGTATAGCGCCAAGCTAAGAAGGAGTCACTGGCTAATGTTTTCCACTGAATGACAGATCACCCATGAATATGATCATAGGTAGATTCATTACATGTTTACCAGATCAATGATCCTAATAAAACGAATATCTTCTATTATATAAAGGAAGAGAGCCGAGCAAAATCGGCTCTCTCCTTATTACCCGAAGATGTACACGCTGAATCTATGTTACATCTTCGGCAGCTTCTTCAAATCAATCATAGCACGCGCCATAATGAGAGCAGCGTCGCCACGGAGCATATTCGCAGATGGCTGGAATACATAACCCTTCTTCGGATCAGATGGGTCAATCGGAACTCCTGTAATGAAGCCTTTCTTCGCGATAGCAAGTACCGCTGGCTGTGCATAGTAATCTATCTTGTCCGCATCTTGGAAATACTTCAACAGATCCTTGCGAACTTTATCACGCTTCGTCTCAAGCTTCATGTTCAAAGCTTTCGCAAGCATTACCGCTGCATCCTGACGGATAATAGAGTAATCTCCACCAAATTCATTCGGAGAAACACCACGAACGATACCATCACGTGCAGCCGTCTCCACATAGCGGAAGTCCCACAGCTGATTCACATTAATCGTATTCATCTTATCAGCCGCCGGTACAACGACGTCATTGAAATGTTTCTTACCGTCATAATTCAATGGCATCTCTTTCGCACGAACAATCATACGAGTGAATTCGCCACGAGATACATACATATCTGTACCAAACATGGAGAATGGATCAAATGGATTCATAACGCCTTTTGCAAATATCGTTTCAATGAAATCACGTGCATATGGATGCTGTACCACATCATGATAAGAGTAAGACATCTTACCAACAACATAGTATCCAAAGCGCGTAATTGGAACGGTTACGGTATGTTTCTTCGAATCTACAACACCGCCAATGTTCTCCCATTGCTGTAATTCCGAATCAAAACGGAACACACTCACAGTGCGACCACCATCATCGGTTACGTTTTTATCATAGCTCAGTGTTAATTTACCTGGTTTAGACATGATAAGCTCATTACGCAAGTCGCGCTTATAGAACATCTCAATTGGCGAACCTGGATATTGATAAGGCTCAACACCATACTTAATTGGGTCATAAACAGACTCTGTCTTGATGTCATCCGCTTGACCTGGATCCATCCAAATAACTGGACCAGCCTTAATAAAGCGTTCAGGGAAGCTTGCTTCAAAAATGTTCTTTGCTTCTATCTTCGCCAAGTCATAGTTCGCTGGCTGATACTCAAACTCACGGCGATCTACTTCACCATCGAATGAATTCGCAATCGCGAACAGTAGATTATGGCCACTAAAAACTTGGTTTTTGAAGTTTTGCGGCACATTATAGTCGCGTCTTACGAGATTCGCACCTTTTTCGAAGGTCAAGTTTACGATTCCTTCAAATACCTTATGTGATTTTTTCATTGGCTCCATATACTGAGCCCCTGGAATTGACGTAGGTACGTACTTCACCGTAATCGTATTTTTGAAGGTATCCTTACCTCTTGAAATGGCAATTTCAATCTTATTATCTTTATTTGCTTTAAGTCCTACGACAAATGCACGATAGGCATTTTCATAAGGCTTTTGTGTCTTGTCATAGCTTGGGTAGTAAATAATTTTTTCTGCTGGAATTTTATTAATAACTACCTTTTCTGCACCTGGCGAGTCAATAATGACTTCAACAAAGTTTTGGTTAACCACTCGCTTTTCAAGCGCTGGCTTCAAAATCGTGTAAGGCACATCTACCGGCACAACTTCCAAACGGTATGTTGCACGAGGGCCACCTTCGCCACTGTTAAATACAGTCATGTTCATTGCGACAGGAGTTCCATCACCCGGAAGATTTATACCCTTAATAATAAAGCTGAAGAATTGTTTATCATTATCGTAGTAAACAGAGATTCCGTTAACTACTGCACTCGAATTGTACGTATCCCCATTTTTGTCGGTGAACATATTCTCCAGTGTCCACTCGATTTTACCTAATGGGTTTTTGTCGTTTTTCAATACAGGCGATTGAATGACTAATTTATAATTTTGAAGCTCATTTTTTGTAGTACCACTGCCCCGCAAGCTAGTAAGCTTTCCTTCAATTTCAGCTTTATTTTTCCCGAGATCAACAAAGTCGAATGTACCGTATACATTCATCTGCGCTTCACGGGTCAGATAAACTCCGCCTTTTTTCTCAAAGCGAGGGTCATTTGGCTTCGGATCTGGATATGTTGTGCTGTATGGATAGATTCCGTCTGTCTCAGGTGCTGGAATAACCGGCAAGTTAGTCGGAATGAGCGTTACCGTGATTGTGTTCTCGTAATGCGATTTTTGGGAACGGAAAACAAATTTGATTTTGTTGTCTCCCATATACAACGCATTAAAGGCGTCTTTCTGGTTTACTAATTTGAACTTACTTTTGTTTGTTCCGCTTATTGGAGCCAGTTCCAAGGTTGTATTATTAATACTGAAAAATACCGTTTGATCTTTCCCTGAGTATTTAAGCTCTTCTTCGTTGGCAATATTGTAGATTTGACCCGCCAAGTCCTGCAATTCTTTCATGACTTGATCTTGACGATTAGCATCTGTTGTGTCCGTATAAATTTTTTGGCCGTCAAATGCTCCGTCGTATTTTACATATGGCCCGTACAAAAGTGTAACCGTTGCCGTATATGTTTCATTGGAGCCATCCAAACGAAACACAATCGTCTGTTTCCCTGTGCTTGGCAACTTATCAATCAGGTATACAACCCGACTCATCGATGTAGGCACCCCATTGATATTTTGAACCGTTACGTCCTCAGCAACAATCGTAGGGTTTAAATGGTAAGTATTAGGATCTTGCTTTTTGCCTAATGCGTCGGTTACAGATTCAATCGAAATTCTAGGACTGCTTCCATTAGGAACTAAAAATTGAATCGCAGCCGGCATGGAGAATAACTGTGCACCATCCAACTTTCCGCCTTGCAGCGCCACAGCTTCCCCTGGCGTCATTGTGTTGTTATATCCACTCAAATAATTAGCTGCGTAGATATATGGTTGGTTCGCATCCTTCAACAATACGGAAAATCCAGACATACTCTGCAATGAAGGAGTAGACAAAGCATAGTTCGTCGATGTCAATGTTAGGTTGGTACGCTCATTTTTTTTGACAGCGCCTGATATTTCAAATGAGTACTCCACAAATTTCGGATTCGAGGAAACCTCAACCACGTTCGTTGCATTTCCGTTTGTTTTGTTACCGCTGCCCGTTTCAATCATTTCATATGCGACACCCACGCTAGTCGGCTTCGCTTTGGTTGCATCGTAAGGAATAAGAACGCGACCATAAATTACACCATCAGTTGAGGCAGTAATCGTAGGACTTTGCGATAAATCATATTTTGTTGTTCCGCCAGTTTCCTTCATGTGAACATCGTGGAACGTTACATCACCATTGAAGAATGCTACTTCTCTTGTTGTTTCAACCGATTGTGTACCGTTAAATACTTTAATCTTAACTAAGTTCCGCCCTTGCTCAATGGCAATTGGAGAAGCAAAGAACGTCCAGTCGTTGCTTTTGGAAACGCCGAAGGACCAGCTTCGTCCGTTCACTTCGATTTGTACCTTATCCGCATTCGGTGCTTTACCCGAGATGCTGACGTTCACCGATTTTTTGCCTTGGGAAGCATCGGAGTAAACAATTGTCGACTCGTCTTCTTTCAAGTTATAGACATTCCCGTCCAAGGATACGGACATGTCGTACATCGTTGGACCATTGCGATACTCGATGAAGATGGAGTCATACACATCCGACATGCCTTGCAAGCCTTTGAATGTAACTTGGTTCAATCCAGGATACAACTGCAAATTATACAATTGGATTTTCGAACCATTGATCATAATGTTGGCTGTTTGGCCTTCACGTTTGTCGTTCTGATCCACTAAATATTTATCCGTCGCGGTTGGATCAGGATTTTTATTCAGTTTGTACACGCTATAAGAGATCGAATTTCCGTTAACGCCATTCAATGTTCCTTCTAGCGTCACACGTTCACTATTTGTTATACGTGCAGATGTAGGAGAATACTGTTCATTCGGAAATACGAAGTGGTTGGCGCTTGCTGCGAATGCCGTTGATACTGCTGTACCGAGAGATGCCGGGATAAGCGTAACGACAAGCGCGAGCGTCAACAGTATGGATACCAGTTTCTTCAACGCTAATAGCCTCCTTATTATAGAACCGTAGCTGAGTTGCCTCCATCGGCTCGTTCTTACTTGTTATTTCTGTTATCGGCTAATTTCGTCCTAAATTTTAGTCAAAACTCCGAAGTTTGAATTGAGAACAGACAAAGAGAAGGGAAAGAACACTTACTGTGGTGCTCACGGAAGTAGAACTCTCAGAGGACTTTAGTTAAGAGGCACACCTTGAGGGCAATTATTGAGCACTTACAGATGATAAAAAAAAGATTTAACAGACCTACTTACAAGATACTTGTAGAGGTTCTTTTTGAGGTGTTTTTAAAAGGGAATAGCTAAGTAGTTGAATTGAATAGTTTCACACTTCAATGGTTTACTAAAGAAGTTCATAAACGATTCTATATGAGGTTGTTAAGAAATAGGAAAATTAACTCAATAGAAGGAAGGATTCTAATGGTCGATATAGAACCAGCAGCGCGACATAGAAGTACATATCATATTGAAATGCATATTTAGACACTATAGACGAGTATAAAAAAACCTCTGCCCCGAGTAATTCAGGACAAGCCTGATCCTACTCAAGAGCAAAGGTTCTGTTTACAACATACATTATAATTGCGTTCTTACTTCATCAAAGTCCCCATAAAAGACTTGTGGCTATCGTTATTTCGAACGTGATTCAGCGTGTACCTTCATGCGCAAGCGGTGCAGGATGTTCAGCATCGGCTTTCTTGTCTTACTTACGATACCAATCACTTCAGCTCCAAGCTGGAGCGATACGAGCAACACACAGATGACAACGAGTGTTACCCAGTTCGCATCATGCGATGCGGCTACGGATTGGATAACCGCCAGCAATCCGAAGAATGCAGCAATCCCGTAAATGATGAGCACTGTCTTGCGATGGCTGAAGCCCAGTTCGCGCAGGCAATGGTGCAAGTGACCTTTGTCTGGTGCGAAGATCGGCTTCTTCTGCAGCCAGCGGCGTATAATCGCGAAGAATGTATCGGACAGCGGCACACCAATAATAAGCAATGGTGTAATGAACGACATGATTGCAATCTGCTTGAAGCCCAGCATGGACAAGACAGCCAGGCTGAAGCCTAAGAACAAGGAACCGGAATCCCCCATAAAGATCTTAGCTGGGTGGAAGTTGAAGAACAGGAATCCAATAATACTTCCAAGCAAGATCGCACAGAGCAAGATGATTACCGGATTGCCCATAAAGATCGCCATGACAAGGATGGTAGCAATGGCAATAGCGGAAACACCAGCAGCCAGTCCGTCCAAGCCATCAATCAAATTAATTGCATTCGTCACACCAACGATCCAGAAGATCGTAAGCGGAATTGCAACCCATGTTTCAATAAATAAATATTTATCGCCAAACGGCACATTTACAAAGTCTACAGTTAAATCAAATCCGAATACCACGACACACGCAGCTACAATCTGACCAAGCAGTTTCGCTTTCGCGGACAACTCAACACGATCATCCAGTGCACCAATCAGTATTATGATGGAGCCTCCGGCAAGCAGTGCCTTCACAAGATTCGCATCTCGCGATGAACCAAGCAGTGTATCAGGGATAAATAACATAAGTCCAAGCAGCGTCAGTACGAACGCCGCAAAAATAGCCAAACCACCCATGCGGGGCATGATGCGCGTATGCACTTTCCGCGCATTCGGTACGTCAACCGCACCTACTTTGATCGCAAACTTCTTCACTAAAGGCGTTAATCCTGTGGCGAGCAGCAGAGCTGCCAGGCAGCCACCAATTGCGTATACGGTCATCATCGGTAGTTTCAACCCCCATTTATGTTACCGGATCGAATTATACTCCGTTCAAAATGGAAACACCAATGCCGGATTTATGTGAAAACTTACGAAAATGAAAGATTAAGCGTCATTTTACTGCACTTTTGTGGGCTTATCTTTATCCCGCATCACTTTCCAAGCAAATTTAGGCAATGCCATCATTCGCATGAAGCGTTTCGGTTCCTTGACTAAGCGATACAGCCATTCAATACGCAGCTTCTGTACCCACATTGGTGCCCGCTTGGCCTTGCCTGAAATAACATCAAAGCTTCCCCCAACACCCATCATAAAGGGAACTTGCAGCTGTTGGCGATATTTTGCAATCCAAGGATCTTGTGTGTCGGCTCCGCGAGCAACGAACAATAAGTCAGGATTCGCCGCACGAACTTGTGCAATAACCTCTTCATCTTCATCACTTTTGAAAAAGCCATCTCGGTATCCGACAATGGAGATGGACGGATACTGTTCTTGTAACCGTTCTGCTGCCGCTTGAACCACCTCTGGAGCTGCACCCAAGAGATACACCTTCCACTTGCGCGGTTCACCCATCTTCAGCAGCTCATGCAGCAGATCGAAGCCCGTTACTCGTTCAACGACAGGATCACCGAACTTATTAGCTGCCCAGACAATGCCTGTTCCATCTGGAACAACCAAGTCCGCCTGCTTCATGACGGCCATATTCTTATCATTCTCCAAGGCGGCCATCACCATGATGGGATTCGCTGTAATCACCTGAATGGAGCGCCCAGCGTCAATATGATCAACAAGAAGCTTTACGGTATCTTCCATAGTCAACTTGGAAAAGGGAATGCCGTAAATCGAAACCTTAGGTACATACTTTATTTCTAACATATCACAAACCACCTTACGCCTTATGACGCAGCCATTGCACAATTTGTTGCGCCGGCTGTTCTGCTTCTTGCTTCAATAAAGTTATTGCTTTTTGATGTTTCTCGCGCCAGCCATCTACATCATCGAGCAAGCAGCACATATGAGATGCAGCACGAGCAGCATCTAGCTTGGCTGTTGTGCCAATCGCCTCTTCCTGCAGTCGATGCAGGAATTGGTCGATCTTCGGATCATAAGAAATACCCGCAAGCGGCACCTCTTGGGAGGCCGCATAAATGAGAGAATGCAATCGCATTCCGACTAACACCCTGCATTGACTTACTTCCTGCAGCATGGACTGAGGATGCTCAAGCGGAGCGCATAAGCTCATCACTGTGCCAGCTTCAGAAGCAGCAGGTGATGGGCCGCCGCACAATCCATCTACTTCGGAAACCTCATCCTCAAGCTTCTTCATGACATAACGGGATGCCTCTTCATCACTTGCTCCATGGAACGGCAAAAACCGCAAATGGACTTTCCGCATCCGACTAAGCTGAAGCAGCATATCAGCGATCGCATCCATATCGGATCGATCTTGATTCCAGAATCGAAGGGAAACCCCAACATAGGGGCGGCCTGCCGCATCGAACCCTGTCCCATAATCGAGTGCGGGCTGCCCAGGCTTAGATGACGGCAACCGAAGACCCATTACTGGATCAGGTACAACATGGATCGCATCTTGCCCTACTCCCATTCGCATCAAGAGCTCTGCAGACTCCCGATCACGTACAGACACATAAGCAGCTCGGTTAAATACGTGACGAATGTACGGATAGAAAGACTGGCTGTTTACCGGACCAACTCCTTGCGAATAAATGAACGTCGGCTTACGGAACCACTGTGCCAGTTTCAGCACACCTAAGTAATAAGGAATCGTCTTCGAACTGGTCGCATCCTGCAGCAAGCTTCCGCCGCCGCTGATCAACCCATCGCTGCTACGAATCGCACCCAGCAAAGCTCCGGGCTTCATTCGATGCACTGCTTCTACCCCATACAACCGAGTCGTCGTCTCTGGATCACCAGACAATACGACAGGCTCGATTGCCATGCCAGCTTCTTCGCCAGCACGCTCCAAGGCGGTCAGTATCGACAACAGAACCGCCTCGTCACCACTATTATTGAATCCGTAATATCCGGACAGTACTATTCTTGTAGCTTTGGACGCCATGCATCCCAACACCTTTCAATGATAGTCCATACGAAAATGCCAATAATTCCGATAACCAGTCCAAGGCCAAGACCAAGGAGTGTACGAATTGTCGACATGATGATCGGCGTATGGATATGAGCGAACGTATCAACCATAGACAACTGGCCAATAACAGCGATGATGAACGCATATAGAGCTATCCGATAACGGTATGCTGCAAATGCCGCAATCAAGAACAACGGGTGCGCCATCAAGAACTCTTTATTTCGCGGACGAACACCCAACGTATTCTCAAGCAAGGAACGGAATGATTTCTCCAAGGAAGATACGTTTCCAGCGTTCCCCGTACGCGATAGGTAGTACATTCCAACTACGCCCGCGATGCCAGCAGCCACGACCATCAATACCGTAACCGGCATCTTAAGCCAACGATTGGCTTCCTTCACAACAGAATCTCCACGGTAGAGGAATATATACAATGCGGTAAGGCCAATCGGCAGGAAGTGCAGCAGACTGACTCCACGGAATTGAGTTATTACAAGGCTGTACGTAATGTTGTTAAGCAATGCAATCACGAACGGAATAGCCATCAGCGACAACACCGTCGTGCGCAAGAACAATCCAACCGATTTGCCAAAGCGAGCCTTGAAGCTTGTAACCGGAGGACTCATGTCCACTCTTCGAACAGCGAGCACCATCGCAATCGTTGGCGCACTTATCGCCACCCCAAGGGCAAGCACTTGCTCGAAGAAGGCTGGCTTCAATACGTACATTCCTGCGCTTCCAATCAAGCCCAGAACGAAGGCAGGAAGCATCACAGCCGGCACAAAATAAGAAAGCATCAGCGCGATTAATGCTACGCCGCCAATAACTACGATAATCTTCGCAATTTTCTGCCATGAAGCGTCAAATACCGTAAATGGTTCAGCTGTACCCATTGTAAATCCGTTTTTCTCAATCGATGCAATTGCATCTCCAGGCTCTTTCAGTGTGTGAATCAGATTATCAATGGAAGTCACAATCTCCGACTTCTTCATATCTTTTTTCACACCTGCGTTCAAATAAATCATCCGAATATTGCGATCCTTCGTAGCAAGCGAGAAGCGATCAGCTAATACATCGATTTCATTGAATGACTCCTGATCGTTAATCGAATGAAGTCGAACTACATTATATTTCGTCAAATAAGCAAGCTTGTTCATCCCCTGCTGCGGCTTCTTCAAGCCTTCAATGGCAGCAATACCGATGTTGTGCTTATTCAACAAATCAGCAAAGCCTGTCAAACTTTTTTTCTCTGCATCATCATTAAAGCCTTTAACTGCATCGCCATCAAAGAGGATCCGAGTTACGCCCAATGAATTGTAGTATTGCAGCAGCTCATCCATTTGCTCTTGATCATATTCCGAGCTGTCGGACAAACGCGGCATAATTGTATATCCTTTATCCACAAGCATCTGAATTGTGATTGGATCCTGTGGCATTGACTTCATTACTGCGGATTCAACCGGAGTTTCCAAGATCAATCCATTGTGGCCTTCATACTGCCACGTACGAACCTCTACACCCAAACGAAGGAAAGTCTTCTCAATCATAGGAGAAAGCTTCTGTTCGTTCTCAGATGACGTGAACAAAAGATATGTATAATTTTCATTCAGAGGCGGAAGCTTCTTCTGCAGCGCTGCTGCATCGCTAGAGTTGTAAATCAACAATCTTCGTGCGGACTTCATATCCGACAAATTGCTTTCGAACAACGCCATCGTGTGAACGCCTGCATCTTTTAAGCGTCCCAACTGCTCATCAATAAACTCATTTGGCTTGGGCATCAGCGCAGACATATCGACCAAATTACGATAATTGAATACAATTTCAACCTTATTCGCCGACTGTTCTGTCTGTACGCGCTGCACTGCTACAGGAATAGCAGCTACCAGTCCGACAATGACCACAAGCCATAGCCACTTTTTCATTTGTCGGTTCCATTTCTCTACCTGTTGAAACACTTGTTTCCCTCCTTAAGCCATTCCGAATACATCATCATGTGGAATATCACAATGCTTCTACCGTGCATCATTCGATGAGTTCCGAGTCCATTCGACACCGACGGCACACAGCTAATGTTCAGCTCCGGTTATCCATAGAATAACCGAACTCTCTGCATTCATTGCAAATGATTCCGCCTATGCTGTATTCTACTCGCGGTCCGACAATGCGAACATCAATTCACCTTCAGCAACGACCTTATCGCCAACCTTGGCTGTTGCCTGTCCCTTGCCGATCGTTCCCTTTAAGCGTGTGATATCTACTGTAAGTGTAAGCGTATCGCCAGGCACGACTTGCCCACGAAAACGGAAATTGTCGATTCCAGCAAAGAAAGCAAGTTTCCCCTGATTTTGCTCCAATTTCAAAATAGCTACTGCACCAACCTGTGCGAGCGCTTCAACAATGAGAACTCCCGGCATAACCGGATAACCAGGGAAGTGACCTGCAAAATGCGGCTCGTTCATCGTAACATTCTTAATTCCGACGGCACTCTTGCCTTCTTCTACTTCAAGAATACGGTCAACGAGCAGAAAAGGGTAACGGTGTGGAATAATTTCCTGAATTTGCTCAACTGTCAACATAAATACAAACTCCTCTCTTCCTCTGTCGTATAAGACGACAGCTATGCGTCAATACTAAGATCATCCTTCATGACTGCAGGCCTGAAGGTTGAGATAAGGGGCTTCCCGCAGCTTCGGCTGTTCGGGGAGCTCTCTTCTTAGAATCAGAATGCGCAACTTCCATGCAAGTCATTCTGTCTTAGCAAGACAAGTAAAGACAAGTAACTTGAACGTAAAACAAATGATGATTCATCATCAAGGTAAAAATAAGACATTTCTTCTGTTGTCCCACAAGAGACATACCTGCATCATACCCGATGCTCAGCTTCTGCCTCTTCCTTGCGATTGATTCGAATAAACAAGAGCGCATACATAAAGGATGTAAGGAATGAGAATACAATAACCACCCATAAGAGCTCAACTGCATAAGTCCATTGGAAGTAAACGAACAGGATCGCAATATAATAGAAGACTGTCGTCAATTTCCCCATCCAATTCGCAGGCACTGTCTTCTTTCCCTTGAAATGAAATAAAGCGGAACATGCAATCATCCCTGCATCTCGAATCAGCATCGCTACAGCTGCCATCCATGGCATATCTCCAGACCATAGCAAAGAAAACATGACGGTCAACATCATAAGCTTATCTGCCAATGGATCCAACATCATGCCGATATTCGTTACTAAATTATGTTTGCGCGCGATATACCCGTCCAGAATATCGGTCAGTCCAGCGAGCAACCAAACTCCGAATGCGGCGTACCGCTCACCTATGAAGAACAAAGCCACATATACGGGGATGAGAACGAATCGAATCATCGTCAACATATTCGGTAAATTCAACCTCAAAACCCCCAGTTCCCCCCATTTTCATTGTTCCTCCAACTCATTATACATGCCCGAAAACAAAAATGAAACTTTATCAAATCGTACAGCTCCCTATAGCCCTCAAGGGAGGAGCGATGACGGGCAAAGACCTTTCTACCATCACACAAGCAAAAAATCCCCACAAAGTGGGGACTCCGCTATCCGAACACAAGTTGGAACAAGTGTGTCCATGTATTTACATTCAGTGCATCTGTAAAAGAGCCCTTACCTAACACGACAAATCCAGCAACCATTCCGCCGAATGTGGCTAGTACGCATAACAGTGGGACAATGGCCAGTCGAAAAATCCACTTCCCTGCCTTCGAACGACGAACCGGCTTCTGCTGAGGTGGCTGAGGTTCTTCCTGCTCCACCTCAGACGCTGGTCTAGCAGCTTCCTTACCCTTGCGCAGACGCTGCTTGCGCCGCTCTTCGAATACTGGCTGCTGAGCAGGCTTGCCCACTACCGGCAATTCCTCATGAACGCCGGATTCGGCCTCCGTCTTCGTCTCCGCATCCTCTGGTTCCGAGCCGGAATGAGAGCGGTGCAGACGCGCTAACGATATATCCTGTTGCAGCGGCTCGTACTCATAATCGAGCAGCTTCTTGTCTTTCCCTTCTTGGTCACTCATTATCTCACCTGCTTCGTTTACGCGCGAAGGTTATTCGCAAGCCCCCACATCGCGTCTCCGGAAGTCAAGGCCCGAGCGGACATCTGATACGCTCGCTGCGCTTGAATCAAATCATTCATCTCGTCGATCAGCGATACATTCGATTGCTCAATCATGCCTTGCCGAACGTGAACCGCTTGGTTTTGTGTAAGATCAAGATCCTCCACAACAGCATTGCGGTTCGTATTTGGGGCCATTACGTAATAGTTGTTCTCTGTCTGAATAAGGAGTTCTGGGCTGATCGGCTTTACTACCTTCAGCGTAGCGATCGGATTTGGAACAATCGTCAAGCCGTTCTTCGTCGCGAATACTTGCCCCTTGTCATTAACCTGTATCTCTTGATCCAGTCCAATTCGGATCTCAGCGCCGTCTTTGTCCAGCACCTTATCCCCTTGAGCCGTCACAAGCACCTTTTCCTTCGTATTCGGATCAATCGTGTAATGAAAAGCGCCTTCTCGAATCCAAGCAGATTGACCATTGTCCAGTTCGAGCTCGAATAGCGCGTTGCCTTCCAACGCAAAATCCGTGCTTACACCTGTTTGCTTCAATGCCCCTTGCGTGAAGTCTCGACTTAATGCAGTCAAATAAGATCCATAGCCAAGCGTATATCCCATCGGGGTCGCTCTTCCTGGTTGGCGGTAATCTTTATCATGCTGTCTTACATTCGTAAGCACATCAGCGAATGTCGCTGACTTCCGCTTATAACCGTTCGTATTTAAGTTCGCCATATTGTCCGCGACGATATCCAGCTTGTGCTGAATGCCATTCATCGAAGAGGCTGCAGAAATCATAGACTGGTTCATATCGTTCCTCCTATTCTAAGCGCTTAGACGCGCCCTACCTCATTGACCGTCTTTTCCAGCGTCTTATCAAAGAATTGAACGACTTTCTGATTCGCCTCATAGGCACGGAAGGCCGTCATCATATCCGTCATCGATTGCGTAGGATCTACATTAGAACGCTCCAAATAGCCTTGCTGTACTTGAATTTGCTGCTGATCCCCAGCGGTCCACGCGACTGCCGCTGCTTGACCACCACCTGCCGCATCCAATCGGAAGCGGCCATTACCCGTTCTAATGAGTTGATTCGGATTGTCGATCCGGGAAATGAGCAGATCTGCCCCTGCAATCGCAGCGTTCGTACGCGCATCATACATCCGGCCTGTCCCATCCAGCTTGATATCATCTATCGACACATTTGCCGGCAATACAATTGGAGCTTGATTCCGGTTCAGCACAAGTGCTCCGTCTGCCGTCGTCAGCTCATGGCGGGCATTCAAGCGAAAATGACCATCACGCGTAAACCGCAACTCATTGCCTTCCCGAACCGTAAAGAATGCTTCCGGCTTATAAACAATATTGCCTTGCGCATCCCGTCCCTTGCCTGAAGCATCAAAGACCACGCCCGGGACACCCAAATCCGCCAACAGCGCAAAGTCGCCTGATTGATTCGTCTGCATCAGATCGCCTTGGCTGAACAGCATACGGCTCTCTTCCGCGAATACCCCAGTATTCAAGCGGCCAATGGTACGACCTGCCCCTTGATCTCCGCCCTGTAAGGACAGCATCATCTCAGGAAATGAACGCACTGCCCCCGTTACTGACTTGAATCCAGGTGTATTGATATTCGTTATATTGTTTGTAACCGTATCATGCCGCCGTTGTTGGGTCATCATGCCCGAGGCAGCTGTATATAAACCTCTAATCATGTCGTTTCCTCCCGATCTGTCAAAGCATATACAATGTATATCGGATTAAACGAATGATTTCTTAACGACCTTGTCCAAATTATCCAGCATGATTCCGGTACCTTTGACGACGCAGTGCATTGGATCCTCTGCAATAAGCACAGGAACCTTCAATTCGTCAGCCATCAGCTCGTCCAATCCGTCAAGAAGCGCCCCGCCGCCAGTCAAAATGACGCCGCGATCGATAATATCCGCCGACAATTCTGGCGGTGTCCGTTCCAATACCGACTTCGCAGCAGCGACAATCGAAGAAATTGGATCCCACAAAGCTTCTCGAACTTCATCGGATGTGATCGTTACGGTATATGGGAGGCCCGAAACCATGTCACGTCCGCGGATGTCCATTTCCCGCTGTCCACCTTCACGCACCGTCCCGATGTTAATCTTAATATCTTCAGACGTACGCTCTCCGATTAGCAACTTATACTTGGATTTTATATATTTCATGATGGAGCTGTCGAACTTGTCCCCAGCAATTTTAATAGAAGAGGCGGTAACGATGTCTCCCATGGACAATACCGCCACGTCCGTCGTTCCGCCGCCGATGTCGACGACCATGTTGCCGCTCGGTTGGAAGATATCCATTCCCGCGCCAATTGCCGCCGCCTTCGGTTCTTCTTCCAGGAATACATCTTTGGCACCGCTCTTCTCAGCCGCTTCGCGGATTGCCTTCTGTTCTACTGAAGTAATATTTGTCGGCGCGCAAATCAAGATGCGTGGGTGCGAGTACCATTTGCGACCGCCGACTCGTGAAATAAAGTGCTTCAGCATTGCTTCCGTAACTTCGAAGTCAGCGATGACTCCGTCTCTAAGCGGGCGGATGGGTACGATATTGCCCGGTGTCCGACCAACCATTCTGTGGGCTTCTTCACCCACGGCGAGGACTCGCTTTGAATCGCTTTCGATTGCTACAACCGAAGGCTCGTTCAATACGACCCCCTTCCCCTTGACATGGATGAGAACGTTTGCCGTTCCCAAGTCAATTCCAATATCCTTGCTAAGCATAAGTTCGAGAGCCTCCACATTCATTTTTCATGTCTAAATCGAGAAATTACGACCGTTTTCTGCAAAATAATTACTAATCGTTTACCATATCATACTTTCTCTGCTACGTTCAATGACAGATTGGAGGGCAGCTCACATTTTAAAAAGTTATTGGAATGGGGTGGTGGTTCAGGATTTACCCGCCGTCATCACCTCACGTTTTTTTGAAGTCGTCTTCTTATATTTGATCTTCGTTGCTTCTCCACCACGCAAGTGACGAACGGACTTATGGTATTCGAGAATGTGCTTCACCTGATCAGCCAGATCGGGGTTAATCTCAGGCAGCCGTTCGGTCAAATCTTTGTGCACCGTGCTTTTTGACACGCCGAACTCTTTAGCGATAGTACGAACCGTATGCTTCGTTTCGACGATGCAGCGGCCGATTTTGATGGTCCGTTCTTTGATGTAGTCGTGCACGTTCCCGCCTCCCTACTCGGTTTAATTGGTACATTATATGAGTGGGTCGCACACTTATGCGTTGTAACCGAGCCTGACAAACTTGGCTTAGCCGATATTTTTGCCAAGGCTCTCATCGGACAAGTCGAACAACAAGGCAATCCAAGCAAAGTTAAAACAGGAAAAAAAGCTTAGTCAAGCGGAATTCCGCTTCTTGGTAATCCGTGAATTCGATCAATCATCATTGGAGTGGCGAGAGCAAAAAAATATTAGAAAAAGTTCGTTTCAAATCCGCTATTCCTCCTACAAATAAAAAAACGGACGAATGCCCTTAAGACATTCGCCCGATGTTGTTACCATGTTTAACTGAATTAGTTTTTAACCAGAACCGTTGTCGGATTTACCGGCTTATTCTCATTGTACACCTCAAAGTGAACATGAACGCCCAGTTCCTTCTCCAATTCACTGCGACCTGCTGTAGCTAGCGCGTCGCCCTTCTTCACAGCATCGCCTTGCTTTACTTTCACATCAGCCAAGCTCTGATATACTGTCTTCATGCCATTGCCATGATCAACTTCGACAACAAATCCATTCGTCGCATGCTGTTCAGCACGTGTTACTTTACCGCTCATTGCAGCTACTACATCAAATGCCTGCTTGTCCTTACGCGCCAAGTCGATACCTACATTCGGCGTAAAGGTTTGCTTGTACTGCACCATTGCTGCCGCTTGCTCTTCCTTCGAAGCCTTCTCGTCATAGTACGGCATGACGACATCTACATCACCAGAATTCGCCACTGGCCAACCGAGTGTTTCGTTGGTTGCAACTACTTCGACTGCGTCTTCTTTGGTTCCAGCTGTTGTGCCTGCAGTTGATTCGCCTTGCTTGATTGTTTGCCCCGCTTGCGTCGCATCCTTGTTTGGGTCGAGCGGTTTGTGATTCAAGTCTTGATAGACCCAGACTAGAGTTAGGATAATTGCTGCTGCGGCCATGTACAAAGCGGGGAATACCCATTTCTTCGACAGCAGCTTTCTCCATGAGGATGTGTGAACCGCTTGAGCCCCTTGCATCGATTTGGAGGCTTCAGACGGATTTGCTGTGCTTGTCGTAGATGTATTCATCGTTGTTTTGTTTTTTGAGTTTTGATTTTGGTTTTGTTCACTCATTTGTGATCACCTCAGTAACCATTGTTACCGAGGCTAGTACTTTTATACGTAGAAATGCTAATTTTTAAGATATGAAGCTACCAATGCTTCTGCCAGAAGTCTAGCTCCTTATATAACAAGGGTTTCCCCTGCCTCTCTGCATAATTGATCTGCGTCTTGCTGAACTATCCTTTTAGTTTAGCCGATGCTAACTTCGAAGCTTTGTCCACCTTCACACCTTTATAATAGTACGTTACGATTTGTTCGGCAGTAGCCCCTTCCTTGGCCATTCCTTGCGCACCGTACTGGCTCATGCCAACACCATGCCCGAAACCGTACGTAGTAATGACTAGTTTTCCATCCACCATGCTCCAATCGAATGCACTCGATCGCAGCCCTAGCTTCTCTCGAATTTCGCGACCTGTGAACTGTTCTGTACCGACTTGAACTTGACCAACTCTCTTACCGGGGGTACGGGATAAGATCCGGAGCTGATTCCGAATGGCTTGCGCGGATCCGGACTTATTTGATGTCCCGCCACCGGATTGCAGCTTCAATGCTTGCGCGGATACACCTAGTTCTGATAGAAGCGTATCTACCTTATATGTAGTGCTCTCCGCAAATCGCGGCGCTACCCGTTCATCCCAAGGGCTTGCCACACTTTTCAAGTAAGCGACCGGGTTTCCCCAATAATCCTCGGCATTCTCGGTATATCCATTACTTGTGGAGAAAAATGCAGCCATAATCGGTTTGCCTTCATACGTAATGATCTGATCCTCTGTTTCCTCTACGGCCCGGCTCAGCTTCGCCGCCGCTTCCTTCGGCAGCCGCTCCATCTCCACGAGCGGCTTATAGGCTTGATGGGCGACGGTATCGGTTACGTCGGCCCCCTCAGGTGCGCCGCTTGTATCCTGCGCCAGCAGGCGGCGCATAATGTACGTACGGGCGGCCATCGCCTGCGCCTTGAGCGCTTCGAGCTCGAAGCTGCTCGGCATCTCTGCTGCGAGGACGCCGCGCACGTACTGCTCCAGCGCGACGCTCTCAACTTGGCGCGTGCCGCTCAGGTACACGCGCACCGTGGGCTGCGCCGCCGCTGTGCTGGGCGGCGGCGACACCTTCGGCGCTTGCGGCGCCGCGCGCTCGCTACGGGCGCTCGTGCTTACCCCCTGTTGGTGCTCTTGCACCAGCAGGAGCGGCACGAGCAGCGCGAGCGCAATAAGCGCGCCAGCCCATAGGGCGGTGTGCGCAAGCAGCGGCAGGGGGCGTCTTCGTAGGCCCCAGCGGCCCCTGCCGCCAAGGTGCAGGCGCGGCTTCAGCCAGCGTGCGAGCCGCCGCGCCTGCGCAGATAACATCGGTTGCGTTGCCATTGGTCTCACTCCTCTTTCTATTTTAACGATTCCTCTCACTTTCTTATCTAGCATTTCACGAAAAGAACAGAATCAATCCTCCTCTTTCTCTACCCTATGCTTTTTTAAGAGAAGACAGAACCCATACCCTCGTATCCCTTCCTGATTACGTGTAGAAGGTTTCTAGGTTCGATACGGATAACTACCAACTCGTCATCTACACATGCGAATACATTCGAAAAATCGTATACGTACCAGGACATCTTCATGCAAAACAGCACATACTCAAAACATCTGCACCCAAAATCATATACACGCAAAAAAGCCGCCTCTTTACGAGGCGGCTTTATGTCTAGCCGGTACACCTTTTCTATCGATGCAATTGTCTATATGATCCGGGTGGAAGCTCCTTCTCCAGCTTTAGCTCACGATAGGCTTACGCCCAAGTTGGCTGTACTCGAAAAGTCCCTTCTTCCTTCTCTTCTTTCACGCTTTGTGGCTCTTCATTCATCTTAACGCGGTAGATATCTGCTCCGAGCGATGACAGCTTCTCTGCTAAGTGCACATAACCACGATCAATATGATGAACGCCTCCGACTTCTGTTGTGCCTTCCGCAATCAACCCTGCACAGATCAATGCAGCTCCAGCACGCAAGTCAGTTGCCGTTACCTTAGCACCTCTTAGCTTAGCCGGGCCTGTTACGACAGAAGTACGGCCATCAACCTTGATGTTTGCATTCATCAGGTTGAATTCATCCACATGCATGAAGCGGTTTTCGAATACCGTTTCGGTCACTACAGATGTGCCTTCTGCTGCAAGCAGCAATGCCATCATTTGCGACTGCATGTCTGTCGGGAATCCAGGGTATGGAAGCGTCTTTACGTCGACAGCCTTCAACGGCTGTTCCGCACGGACGCGGATACCATTCTCATCCGGATCAATCGTAATGCCCATCTCTTCCATCTTCGCAATAACAGGACCAAGATGATCTGCAATCGCACCTTCCACATACACATCTCCGCCTGTCATCGCTGCAGCAACCATATAAGTTCCTGCTTCGACGCGGTCAGGGATAACCGTATGCTCTGCACCATGCAAGTGATCCACACCTTCAATGCGGATAACGCCTGTTCCTGCACCGCGAACGACTGCGCCCATCTTGTTCAGATAGTTCGCCAAGTCGACGATTTCCGGCTCACGAGCAGCATTTTCAATAATTGTTGTACCTTCGGCCAATGTAGCGGCCATCATAATATTTTCCGTCGCACCGACACTCGCATAATCCAAGTAAATCTTGGTACCCTTCAGTCGGCCGTTCACTTTCGCTTCAATATATCCTTGTCCAAGACCGATAACCGCACCCATAGCTTCAAAGCCTTTCAAATGCTGATCAATCGGACGACTCCCAATAGCGCATCCACCAGGCAGAGAAATACGCGCCTGTCCTGCGCGAGCCAGCAATGGGCCCATGACGAGGAATGATGCTCGCATCTTACGTACCAACTCATATGGGGCTTCAAAAGAATGAAGGTTCTCCGCATTCACACGAATGGTTTCGTCGGCATATGTAAGGCTTGCACCTAATTTTTCTAGTACATTGTGTATCGTTTTCACATCGTCAAGTGGAGGTGCATCGCAAATTACGCTAACGCCTTTTTCTCCCAGTAACGAAGCAGCGATGATCGGAAGTACAGAGTTCTTCGCGCCACTAACACGCACAGTACCCGTCAATCGGTTGCCTCCGCGGACGATAAATTTACTCATCATGTTTCCCTCCGCGCTTTATTTCGCCCCATTATCCGTATATCTGTAAAAAATGGTACGTTCTTTTGATTTCCAAATTACATCATACCACTGCTTTACAGCTATGGACAAGCGATATTTTTCGACAGACCCTTCCACATTTTCCTTGGGGCTATCATCCAGTGTTGACATCTTCATTCGATGTTATTCGACAAGTGCTTGAACCCTTGCCGGACGGGGTTTAATCAAGAGGAAATTACGGTATTAACCCCGTCGGTGTACCGCCGTCCAATTCCTCTTAACCATTATTGATGGTTTCAAAACAAAAAACGCAGTGATTGTGTCCAGCTCCAATAATCGACAAAAAACTGTGCCACTGCCCGGCCAACCAAAATGGCTAAAATCAAATGAACCATTTTGCCTTGTGGGCCCTGCGGATGCCGAATGAACAAATCGATCTTTACATTTTGCAGTGCCCACCACGCGAGTGCAATGCACATCAGTGTAATGATCATTTGAATCGCGCCACTCCAACCTACAGACGAGGTGACCTGTGTCCATGTTTCATTTCCGCCCACTTAGACTCCTCCTTACGATTTCCTATCCAAGGCAACGAGGAGTATCGCTGCGAACTCAGCCCGAGTCGCATCGCGATCCGGCTCGAACGTATTGCCTTCATAACCATGCACGTACCCTTGTCGCTTCATCTCAGCCAGCATAGGAGCTGCCCAATGGACAGCAGGAACATCCGCAAACGGCCCCGTGCTTATCGCTCCAGCCTTCAGATGAAGCGCATTGCCGATCATTACCGCCATCTCCGAACGCTTCACCTTCTGGTTGGGCGCGAAGCGCTGGCCACCAACACCCCCCACAATACCGGCATTGGCAACTCGTGATACCGCAGAATACGCCCAATGCTTCGAAGTGACATCCTTGAATGAAGTTGTCTGCTTTCCCTTCGCATTCAACTTAAACGCATTGGCGAGAATGGACGCAGCCTCTGCACGAGTGATCGGCCGATCCGGGCCAAATTCCGCTTCAGGATAACCGTTAATCCAGCCTGACTTGACTGCTCGAACGATTGAATCCTTAGCCCAATGCTCCCCTATATCTCGGAACCCAGCCACAAGTGGATCTGCCTGCACAGATAAGGAATAGAACTGTGTATCGAACTTATCGCTTGTCGTGAGTCGAACGTAGTACGTGCCCGGCTCCAGCTCAGTGCCCAATTCTACAGCGGATTCACCCAACCGGTTGCGTGCTGAGGCAAGCACCTTCTGCTCTCTCGACAGAACGGACATCGTCACCACACGATTCGAAGGCACATTGCCTATCCGAAAGTGCCCATACGCCTGCTCCTTCACTTTCCATTGGAACCAATCCACATCATTATCCTCATGAAAGACACCTTTATATTCCGTTCCTTCACTCATTGTTATCGCTTCGTATACTTTATCATTCGGCTCATTCGGATCCGTGAACTGAGTCAGGTATTCAATATGCAGCTTATACTCTCCCGCCACTGCTTCAGGACGAGCTGTTACTGCATTCTGCACCAATATATAATACTTGCCCGCGGGCAAGTCAGGCAGAACTACCGATTCAGCTTGGCCTTCCTTCTGTTCATCCACCCATCGCGTTTCCATCTGTGAACCGCGAATCTCTATCGCTGGGTCAATACGCACGGTGTCTGTGTCTAGTTTCAACCGAAGTGTCGCCTTGGTCGGCAGTTGAATCGTATACCAATCCAAATCGGAAGCATGGCTGAATGTACCTACAATATCCTGCGTCCGTGCAGGCAGGGCATATGCTTGAAACTGCTTGTCATTCGGTTCGAACGGATCCTCATAAATGAGAAAGCGTGACGACAGTTTGTAAGATATGGCTGCGCCAGCTTCTTCCGCATAGAACCGAAACACATTCTTCCCTTTTTTAACTGGAACGGTGAGCGGCTTGCTAATAGGGTGACTATACGCAGTACCCGAACGACTATCTGCTAAGAAATGTGTGATTCCGATTTTGCTGGTTCCTTGAATTCGCTGCACGTTCAACTCTAGTGTTCCATCGTAGGGTGCGTCTACGACGAACCAGTTATTCTTCTTCTTCCCGTTCAATTCTGCTGCTAAGGAAGTGTCAATCGGGAACATCCTTGCCTTATCACGAGTTGTATTCGTCCCAAATGGATCCTTCTCTACCGGATTCAAGAGCGCTTGATCGGCACGCAGCATCCCATATCCGCTAAGCTGGTCCCAGCCTTGGGCTTCGATATCTTTCGCCGTCTTCCGCAAATGCTGACGAATTTGATATGGCTTCAGTTCAGGATATTGGCTCCACAGCAATGCCGCCACTCCAGCTACTTGGGGAGCCGCCATCGAGGTGCCTTCCTCAGCAGCATAGCCACCACCTAATGCTGTGGTAAATACATGCCACGGTGCAACGAGATCCACTTCTGGCCCCGTATTCGAACGCGGCTCTACCCGCTGCTGTCTTGTGTTTCCACCGATGGCGAGCACCGTAGGATAAGCAGCTGGATATTTGACCGCGATTTTCTCTCCGTAGCGTTTGCCATCATTTCCAGTAGCTGCAATGAGTAGAACACCTTTCTGCTCGGCGTAATTCACAATCTCTTCCATGTACTTTGAATATCGGTACAGTCCAACCGACATGACAACGATTTTGGCACCGTGATCGACAGCGTATAGAATGCCCGCACCTAATTTATCCTCATCGCCATAGCCTCTAGCGTCAAGTGCCTTAATAGGCATGATCTTGGCTGACCATAGAATTCCGGTTGTCCCCTTGTTATTATTGCCTACTGCTGCGATGACGCCGGCAACGCTAGTACCATGACCGTTATCATCTTGTGGGATACCTGTATCTAGCAGGTTAACCCCCTTCACGATATTCGGCTTCAAATCGGGATGGTTAAAGTCAACCCCCGTATCAACCAGCGCAATTGTAGTAGACAAATTGCTCCTTGTCTTCGTCCATGCCGCTTCAATTCCGATTTGCTGCAAATAGTGCTGCTGCCCGTATAAAGTATCATTCGGCTTTATCACCGATTGCAGCGTGCGAACCGTATGATTCGGCTGGATGTATTCGATATCGTCCGAGCGCTTGGCATCGCGAAGCCAATCTTCCAACTTCTCTTCTTCCTTAGGTCGAACAACCATAATTCCTACTGATTCCTGTTCTGATTCTACTATACTTCGACGCAATAATACGTCATCCTGTGCCCCTTGTTTCCACTTAATAATCCATGAGGTTGAGGTTGCTTCCTCCTCATGGTTCTCATTCCTGACAAGACTCGCAGATGGCGATAGCTGCTCATTCGTCCAGCTTCGCTGCGTCGCCTCCTCCAACCTTACCTCGTATATCGGCGAGATCGCTTGGCGCATGCCTGATGCTTCTATCAGCAGCATGCTTGATAGTACAATGATGGTGCCAGTCACGACGACGCGAGGCAATCGTTTCATAATGAATCCCTTCCTATTCTTGTTCCGAAGGCCTGTGCTAGAGGGTGTTATAACATGATTCCACGAGAAGATGACCAAATTCGTCACCGAATCCAATTCTTCCGACCTCTACCTTGCTCTTTATTCACGTCAATGAATGGTAAAGACAAGCAACCGACGCTTCTCCCATCCATTCAATCACAATATACCTTTACACGTTAAACGTTATAAAGTTTCGCCATGGAGACATGCTTTCCTGTTCGTATTGATCAATTTGAGTCCTGAGTCCTACATTTACAAAAAAAAGAATCGAGGTCTCTCGTGAGAGACCTCGATTCTCCGCTAGCACATACTAGCCTATACGCCATTCCATGCTCCAACTAACCTGTGTTCCGATTACATGCGGATCAGCAAATCTACTCCAATAGAGAACACATGTTGAATGACCTTCACGACGAAGCCAGGGAACACACCGAGCAGCAGTACAATCAATACGCATAAGGCGATGACTGCTCGTTGAGTAATCGATATACGAACTTCATCCTCATTGCCAGCACGCATATACATCTGGCGTATGAAACCGAAGTAGAAGTAGAAGGAGATTACGCCTGTTACCATCATGAGCACAGAGAGCCATACCGCATGGCTGGCAGCTGCTCCAAAAATGATGTACAGCTTACCCATGAATCCGGCTGTAACTGGGATTCCTGCAAGTGACAGCACAAGTACGGTCATCGCTACAGCTAGCCACGGAGAACGATAATACAGGCCGGCATATCCCTTCATTTCATCATGGCCTGCAGCGCGCTCCATAACCGTATGGACAGCAAACGCACCGATCGTCGTAAATAAATAGGCCAACAAGTAGAATAGGAACTCCGAGAAGTTCGATGAATGCCACGATCCATCCAACATATCGAGCCCAATCGGCACAAGCAGGTAACCTGCATTCGCAATACCAGACAAGGCTAGGAGCCGCTTGACATTCGACTGCTTGAGCGCCATTGTTGTCCCGATCACCATAGATACCGCTGCTAGCACGAGAAGAATCGTTGCGAAGTCGTGATAGATGAGCATATCCCTATTGGCACCCAGACCAAAATACAGACTATAGAATATGCGGAACAAAATTGCCAAGCTCGCACCTTTGGATACAACAGCCAAGAAGGCAGCGACAGGTGTTGGCGCACCCGCATATACATCAGGTGACCAGGCATGGAATGGTGCTGCTGCAACCTTAAAACCGAAGCCCACCAGCATGAGTAAAAAGCTAACATAGATGAGCGGTTCGAAGGAATGAACTTGATCCGCCAAGCCTCTTGCAATCGCACCAAGCTGCGTACTTCCTGTCATGCCGTATACAAAGGACATCCCGTATAAAATAAATGCAGACGCTACACTTCCCAGTACCGCGTATTTGAATGCACCTTCTGATGACTTCCGGTCATTCTTCTTCAACCCAACGAGAATGTAGGAAGTAATGCTCAACAATTCCAGACCAACATAAAGCGTAATTAGATCTCCTGATGAAGCCATGATCATCGCGCCAAGTGCAGCTGGAAGCAGCAAGTAATAATATTCGCCGCGATGCGGAATCTCCTTATCTCTTATATTGCCGATACTCATTAGCAGTATGAGTGCCGTACCGGTAAGAAATACAATTTTGAGCAGCAGGGCAAAATCATCAACGCGATAGCTTTGATTGAGCAGCTGCATAGATCGAGCCGCTTCCTCGTTAAGTAATGTTCGTTGATACAACTTCCATACCACGAAGCCAAGCGAAATTAGAACGCCCAGCAGGGACAGCCCCCCGATAATATCCCGGTTCACACGACGGGGCAGCGCCAAATCAATGAGCGAGATCACAATCGCTGCAATAACAAGCGTCAGCTCAGGTGCCAGCAGTGCGAGATCGCCCAATTGCAGCAGTTTAACTGTAGTCGCTTCCATGGGCCTACCCCCTCACCTTGAATAATTCAATGACATGCTCGACGCCATTATCAATCGGAGCCGTAACGAATGATGGGAACAATCCGATTAAAATAATGCATGCCGTCAGCACCATGATCGGCACAGCTTCGACAAGTCTGGCATCCTTCAAGCTTGCATAACGATCGTCTCTTGGCCCATAAGAGATTGCCAGTACCCCACGAAGCACATAGACACTGCTTAATATAATCCCAAGTGCAGCAAGAATGGCTGCCCATTTCATCGTTCCGAACAGACCAAGCAGAGACAGAAGCTCTGCTACGAATCCCGACAAGCCTGGCAAGCCTAACGACGCCAAGCCTGACAGCAATAAGATGCCGCACAAGAATGGCATGCCCTTCGCTAATCCACCCAGTTCGCCAATTCTTGTTGTTCCTGTACGCTCCAATAATGCGCCTACCAGCAGGAAGAACAACGCAGAGATAAATCCATGCGAGACCATCTGCACAACAGCACCTTGAAGCCCAATGTCATTCATCGCTGCGATACCAAGCAGAACGAAGCCCATATGACTAATACTAGAATAAGCTAAGATAAGTCTAAATTCTGTCTGCACAAAGGCGAGTATGGCCCCATACAGCACATTAATAACACCCAGTACTGCTAGTAGTACAGCCCAAGATGCGGTCTCCTTTGGAAGCAATGCTGTTCCAAACTGAATAAGACCGTAAGCACCCATCTTCAGCAATATTCCTGAGTGCAGCATCACCACAGGTGCCGGAGCTTCAGCATGCACACGCAGCATCCATGTGTGGAATGGGAAGATCGGGAGCTTCACACCAAAGGCTACAATGAGCAAGAAAAAGACAAACGTCCGCATGCTGTCAGACAAATATACGCCGCTCTGCTCTTGATATATAAAAGAAGTCGCATCATTAATGTTCTTCATAATGACATCAAGATTGCCCGTATATACGTAATGGCCATTCGCCGCCATGTCCGGGTTAGGTGCAAAGCCTGCTGTCACCGTAAGTACAATGAAGGCAACTAAGAGAAGCGCAGAACCGAGCCCATTGTACAGCAGAAATTGATTCGCAGCCTTCTCGCGATGCATATAGCCCCAGATACCAATAAGGAAGTAAGTCGGTACCAGCGTCCATTCGAAGAACATGAAAAATAAGAACAAATCACGTGCCATAAAGACACCCAGCATTCCAACTTCAAGCAGCAGGAAAAGAATAAAATACGACTTCCAGCGTTTCTTCACATACAAGGAAGCAAACGCCGCCATCGAAGCTATGATCGTGGTCATTACCACGAGCGGCAACGATAGGGAATCTATCGACAAATGATATTGAATCGTAAATGCCCATGAGCTTAGCCCTTCAATCAATTCTGAATTGAGCGGAATCGATATCCATGACCATTGCTCTGCTATGGTTTTGCCTTGCTCGAGTGCATCGTAATTGCCATAAATGATAAGCGCCAGTAGAAGAGGCACGAATGTCGTTACAATGCCTGTCACCTGAATCGCACGTGTACGCCCCTGCGGAATGCACAGAAGCACAATGACTCCAAGAAGCGGAGAGAAGGTCAGCAGCGTTAGCAGCGGCATCGAAGAAAGTATATTCAGCATCTACCAGAACCTCCTTCCAAGTGCCAGCACGAGCAGAATCAATCCGACAAAGCCAAACAGGGATACCAGGCCATAAGTTTGCAGTTGACCGTTCTGCACACGCAGCGATGTTCGGCCAACACTGACTGTAAACCATGCTACCAAGCGTACCAGACCATCAATTACCCATTTATCGATTGCCTTCAGCAGTTGCCCAATACCCGATAGGCTACGAACAAATACGATTTGATATAGTTCATCAATATAATATTTGTTGGCAAGCAGACGATAGACAGGTGCTGCCGTATGTTCGAGCGTATCTTGACGCTTGCTACCAGGTCCGTACATGACATATCCAAGTCCAATACCCAATACACCGATAAGCGCCGATACAATCATCACCATGATATTTGCGTGCTCACCTACTTCTTCGCCTGTGAGCCAGGTGCCGAAGCTGCCCCCGAACGGAGTGTTGACGAATCCTGCAACCACAGCCAGTACACTGAGCACGATCAATGGCACTGTCATAGACAATGGCGATTCATGCGCACTGGAAGCCTCGCTGTCTGCTGATGGAGCCCCCGTAAATACGAGAAAGAACAAACGCGCCATATAAAAAGCGGTAAAGAATGCAGCAACTGCACCAATAATAAATAAGAGCCAATTATTCTGATCCCAAGCCGCTGTCAAGATCGCATCCTTAGACCAGAAGCCGGACAGAGGCGGAATACCAGACAGTGCCAGTGCGCCAATACCGAATGTCCAAGCTGTAACCTTCATATTGCGGCCAACGCCGCCCATCTTGAATATATCTTGTGTATGTACAGCATGAATGACGCTTCCCGCTCCGAGGAACAGAAGCGCCTTAAAGAAGGCGTGCGTAAACAGGTGGAACACCCCTGCGGTCACAGCCCCAAGACCAAGCGCCATCATCATGTAGCCGAGCTGACTAACCGTTGAGTATGCAAGGATGCGCTTCAAATCGCGCTGTGCGATTGCAATCGTCGCTGCAAAGATCGCAGTAAATCCTCCAACACTCGCGACAATCGTCATTGCCGTAGGCGACATGTGGAAAATATCAAACGTACGTGCAACGAGATATACCCCTGCCGCAACCATCGTAGCTGCATGGATGAGTGCTGAGATCGGTGTCGGCCCTTCCATGGCATCTGGGAGCCAGGTATGCAGCGGGAATTGACCCGACTTGCCAACCGCTCCTACGAATATGAGAGATGCAATCCATGTCGTCAGTCCGGCAGATATGCCGCTCTGTGCAAGTGTATCTGCATTGCTGAACACATTGCTGATCGATCCGAAGTCAAGCGCATGACCCGGCATGTACCAGAACAGAAGCAGCAGTGCTATAAATAAACCAACGTCTCCGATCCGTGTGACGATGAAGGCCTTCTTAGCCGCAGCACGTGCTGCAGGACGCTCATACCAGAATCCAACGAGGAGGAATGAGCATACCCCTACAAGCTCCCAAAAGATATAGAGCTGGAGTAAGTTTGGAGACAGCACAAGTCCAAGCATCGAGCTGGTAAAGAGCGCAATATAGGCGTAGAACACCGTTTGCCGCTCATCACCATGCATGTAGCCTTTGGAATATACATTTACTAGTAAGCTGACCAGCGTGACAATGACGAGCATTAGCGCGTTCAAGTTCGTCACATCGAATCCGAACTCCAGGCGGATGTCACCGAAGCGAATCCAATCAAAGCTCCGGGTATAGTCCTCCATCGTTCCGGACACCCGCTCCCACAAGAGGAGCGCAGACAGAATGAACGCAGCAAGAGAGCTGATGACACCGAGCAGAACGGCTGCGCCTTTCATCTGGCGGCCAAATGCCGTCAGTATGAGGAACGCGAGCAGCGGAATGACCGGGATAGCCCATGCGAATTGCGAAAAGACGGATTCCATTGTCGTATCCTCCCTACCGATTATCTCTTCAAGTCGTCAAATTCGTCCACGTTGGCCGTTCCGCGATTCCGGTACAACGCGATAAGGATGGCGACACCAATTGCCGCTTCTGCAGCTGCAATCGCAATTGTAAAAAGAGAGAAAATTTGCCCCTTCAGGCTCGGTACGACCCCGTATTTCGAAAAGGCAATCAAGTTCAAGTTCGCCGCATTGAGCATCAACTCAATGGACAGCAGCACAATAACTGCATTGCGCTTTGTTAATACACCATATAAACCAATACAGAACAATATAGCAGCAAGTGTTAAAAAGGAAGCAAGCATCGTACTCATCCTTCATCCGCCTCCTTCTTAGCCAGCACAATTGCTCCGATAAAGGCCACCGTCAACAGAACAGACAGCAGCTCGAACGGAATGACATGCTCTGTGAACAGTTGCTTCCCGATATTCAGCGTATTATCCTGAACCAATGCAGCGTCTTGATGTACAGGAAACTCAGAGCTGCGAATAGAGAAGAATAGCACTCCAAACAGGGCAATACAGCCTATCGCGGCTAACGCTTCCTTCCACGGCTTGACCAATGCCTCATCCTGCTTATCGTGCTTGGTCATCATAATTCCGAAAATCATGAGTATCGATATCGCGCCTGTATAAACAAGTACCTGTACAAAAGCAACAAATTCAGCATCCAACAGCACGTACATCCCTGCCAACCCTAGGAAGGAGAAGGCAACAGAGACGACCATATGTACAACCTTCGTAAAGTTAAGCATCAATACCGCGCCGGAAATAATGCAGATGGCCAACACGAAGAAGACTATCGTCCCCCCCGTCCAATCCAAAGAGAAGTTAAACACTTTTCTTCGCGCCCCCCTTCGGCATGGCGGAGTTGTTCTCTTGACGAACATTGACATTATTGTCGTTCAGCCAGTTCAAATTTTTGAACAAGTCATCGCGACTGTATGTCGCCAGTTCAAAATTGTTGGTCATGACAATCGCTTCGGTCGGACATACTTCCGTACAAAGATCGCACAAAATGCAAATCTCAAAGTTAATATCGTACGTGTCGATCACTTTGCCCTTCTTCTCTGGATCTGGATTCGGTTTGCCTGTCAACGTAATGCATTCCGTTGGACAGATACGGGCACATTGATTGCATACGATGCACTTATCCGGATCGAAATGCTGTATGCCGCGAAAACGGTCAGGCATTTCAAGCGGAACATCTGGGTATTTGTAGGTGACCTTCTTCGACGTCATCGCCTTGAATGTAACGCCTAGACCCTTCAACAGTCCTTTCACGGATCTCACCCCTAGCCTATTTGTTGAAAATTTCGATGTAAAACGCCGTCAAGAAGACGTTAAGCAGGGCAAGCGGCAGCAGCACCTTCCACCCAAAGCCCATCAATTGGTCTACGCGTATACGTGGCATCGTTGCACGCAGCCAGAATAGGAAGAAGACGCAGAATGAAAATTTCAGGATGAACCACAGCAGCCCCGGAATGAAATCGAGGAACGGAAGCGGTGGATGCCAACCGCCTAGGAACAAGACCGTCGTCAGTGCCGAGAGTGCGAATACATACACGTATTCCGCCAACATGAAGAAGGCGAATCGGAAGCCGCTATATTCAACATGATAACCCGCAACAAGCTCTGATTCTGCTTCTGGCAAATCAAATGGGGTACGATTCAACTCAGATACCCCCGCGATAATGAAGACAATGAATCCGATAATTTGCGGGATAAAGTTCCATTCCCAAAAATAGTTGCCTTGCCCTTCTACAATGGTACGCAAGCTGAGCGATCCGTTCAACATGATTATACCCGCGACTGAGATAACGAGCGGAATTTCATAGCTAATCATTTGCGCCGCTGAGCGCATTCCGCCAAGCAGAGAGTATTTGTTGTTGGACGCCCACCCTCCTAAAATAATACCAATGGTAGAGATGCTGGACAATGCGGCATAATATAACAATCCTACATTTAGATCAGCAAAGCCTAGATTAGCGGCATAAGGAATCGTCGCAATGACCGCAAATGCCGGTACATACGTGATGACTGGAGCCAAGATGAATAGTGCTTTATCAGCCTTGCGAGGTATTGTGTCTTCCTTGAGTAGTAGTTTCAATATATCAGCAACCGTCTGCAGCAGTCCCAGCGGACCTACCCGTGTAGGACCATGACGCAGCTGCATCCAGCCGATGACCTTGCGTTCGAAGTAAATCGCATAGGTTACGAAGCCAAGGACGACGAAAAGAAGAACAACTCCCCATGCAATAAAAATTAGACCATTCTGCCACGTGAGCGTCTGATTCAACAAGTCCCCCACTATGCATCCACCTCCCCGACGACGATATCGATCCCGCCCAGTATAGTAATCATATTCGTCATCGTTTCGCCTACGAGCAGCTTCGGCAGTATTTGCAAATTAACGAAGGACGGCCGACGGAACTTCAACCGGAACGGCTCCGCCTTGCCCTTGGATACGATATAGCAGCCAATCTCTCCGCGCGGAGATTCAATACGAGCGTATACTTCACCAGCAGGCGGACGTATGACGCGCGGCACTTTGCCCATTGTCTCTCCCTCGCTCGGGAATTGCTCCACAGCCTGCTCCAAAATGCGTAAGCTTTGCCGTATCTCTTCAACACGAATTAAATACCGTTCATAGCAGTCCCCACGGGTTCCAAGTGGAACATCGAATTCGAATCGATCGTACAGGCTGTAAGGCTCCTGCTTCCTCAAATCCCAATTCACTCCCGTGCAGCGTAGATTGGCACCGCTAAGTCCATATGCGATTGCCGTTTCCGCATCATAAGTACCGATTCCTTTAATGCGGGTCAGGAAAATTTCGTTGCCGCTTACGAGCTTGTTGTATTCATCCAGCCTTTTGCGCATGTATGGAACAAACTCGCGGACTTTGTCGATCCAGCCTGGAGGCGCATCCCACTTGACGCCGCCGACCCGCATGTAGTTGTATGTCAGTCGTGCCCCGCATAGTTCGTTGAACAAATCGATAATGATCTCCCGGTCGCGGAACGCAAATAAGAACGGGCTCATCGCCCCAATATCAAGCAAATACGTCCCCCACCATACCAAATGGCTTGCTACGCGTTGCAATTCCATAACGATAAGTCGGAGAAACTCTGCTCTCTCCGGAACTTCCAGCTGCATCAGCTTCTCAACGGCATGCACGAGTACATAGTTGTTCGTCATGGCGGACACATAATCCATACGATCGGTATAAGGAATAATTTGCGTATAGTTCAAGTTTTCCGCAAGCTTCTCCGTTCCGCGGTGCAAATATCCCATTACCGGGGTCGCTTCCTTGATCACCTCGCCATCAATCTTGACGACGATGCGGAATACACCGTGAGTACTCGGGTGCTGCGGTCCAACATTAAGCAATAGTTCTTCTGTACGAATCACAGGGTTACACCTCCGAATCTAACGGCACGTAGTCTTTGCGAAGCGGATGTCCAACCCAGTCATCCGGCATCATGATGCGACGCAAGTCGGGATGTCCCGGAAACGAAATGCCCAACAAGTCGTAAACTTCGCGCTCATTCCAGTTCGCAGTAGGCCATATAGGCGTTACCGATGCGATGGAAGGCACCTCGCGATCTGTCTTTACACGAACAGCAACCTCTGCTTTCGTGCTTAAATTGATAAGATGATAGATTACTTCTAAATGAGTTTCCTGGTCAATGCCGGATAAATTACGCAAATAGTCACACGACCAATCTTTATGTTCACGAAGCAGCTGAGCTGCTACCAGCCAATGTTCATTTTTCACCGTTACCGTTGGCAAATGATCATTGACTCCATTGATAGCCGCCTCTTCAACCGCATCCTCTGCGACTTCGGCCTTAAGCAGGACTATGAGCTGATCAAGAACTGGCTGTTTGGGTGAGGGCTCTTTCGGCTTTGTCGGTTCTTCATCTGCCTTAACCCGAGGCGCTCGTGCGGGCCGTTCTGGATTCTCCGCAGCATCCCCTGCACCGTCTTCCTTCGCACGTGCTCTTGGTGGACGAGCTGCTGCATCGGCTGTAGTCGATGTTTCACCACCGCCTTCTGCTGCCTTCGCCCGCGCCGCGCGCGCCTCAGCAGCCGCTTGAATTCGCGCAGCCTTCTCCTCTTCCGTCAAAGGGGCACGCTTCGGCTTCTCCGTTTCCGCTGTTACGGAAACCTCCTTCGTCGCATCCGCATGCTCCTGGGATTCAGCAGATGCAGGAGCCACTGGATCATCTTGTAGTGCTGCCGCTTCCTTCTGCTCTTCTACTGTCCCTTCGACCGTCTCTAGCTTCTGCGCTGGCACTTTAGGGACGGTCTCCACATCTGATGCCGCCTGAACTGGCACTTGCGGTTCATCCGCTTTCACTTCGGACTTTTCTCCTGCTGCGGTCTTGATTCCTTCACTTGCTGTTGCTTCATCTAAATCCGGTTTTGAACCTAGATTCGATTCTGGTTTCGATTCTGGAATCGTATTAGATTCCGTATTTGATTCTTGCTTCGATCGTTGCTCAGAGGATTGTTCTTCAGCTGTCTTGTCCTTCTCTTGTTCCTCGCTCATCGATTCGTCACCCGCTTTCCGGTTTTCGCCTCATAGCGGATTTTCTCTTGCAGCTTGTTGATGCCGTAGATAAGGGCCGCAGGATTCGGCGGGCAGCCTGGAATATAAACATCAACAGGCACTATCTGATCCACGCCTTTGACGACTGAATACGACTTCACGTACGGCCCTCCAGCCGTCGCGCATGATCCCATTGCGATGACCCATTTCGGCTCAGGCATTTGATCATACAGACGCTTCAAGAGCGGCCCCATCTTCTTCGTGACTGTACCAGATACGATCATAACATCCGATTGTCTTGGAGACGTTCGAAAGATAACGCCGAAGCGATCCAAGTCGTAGTGCGACGCTCCCGTCCCCATCATCTCGATTGCGCAGCAGGCAAGACCGAACGTAAGCGGCCATAATGAATTACTGCGAGCCCATGCCTTCAACTGTTCAAGCGTGCCAAAGAACACATTGCGTTCCAACTCCTGCCGTTCTTCCGGCGTAATTGATTCTAAAGTGAGTCCCATTGAAGCACCTTCTTTTTCCAGGCGTAAATTAATCCTACCAACAGCAATCCGACGAAAATCAACATTTCGACAAGTGCAAACAATCCAAGCTGATTGTATGCAACCGCCCATGGATACAAGAAAACGGTTTCGACATCAAAAATGACAAACATGAGCGCAAACAAATAGTACCGTACGTTGAATCGGACTTGTCCGACACCAACAGGTTCGTTACCGCTTTCATAAGTTGTTTGCTTCATATCTGTCGGCTTCTTTGGTCTAAGCCATCTCCCTACCGTCAGTGCGACAACCGGCAATAAAATACCGAGTGCAATAAAAATGGCCACAATGACGTAATTGTTGATGTACTGTTCCAAAAGTCATCCCCTCCGCCGCAGCAACTGCCATTTTGCAAAAAAATAGAGAATTTTGTAATAAACCCGCCACAATTATAACAAAACCTACCAACTCCGTCTATGCAATTAATACCACCTTTTGGACAGTTTTATGAAAAGTTGTTCGGTTTTGGTTATATACATATTCACATAAGGAGAACGATAGAAGATCAGCTGGTGAATGTTTTATGAACATCTGGGAGCTCGAGCAGCTCTGGAGTCTCAGGAGAGTAACCAATCAGCGGTTGTGCTTCTTTCCTCTCACTAAATGCGACCACTGGCTGAGCTATGGAATTATATCTTGTAAAAACCAAAAATGCACTCCTTATAGAAATTCATTAGATATGACACAGAGCTGTCTACCGAATGACTACTATAAAGAGTGCACTTCAGATTAGCAGATCCAAGAAGCGGCTCAGCTTACTTCAACTATCGCGTGCATGCTGCTGTCGCCGTTCCATTATCTATCGTTTGGTTTATTTCAATGTAATGCCAAATTCCGAGCCCGGTGTACCAGCAAAGACGATTGTGCCATTCTTAGGCAGCGTCACTTCGTTTTTGCCGCTGACAACTGTAAAGTTAACTGGTAGGCCTTGCTCGTTATAGACCACGAATCCACCCTTCGCCGGTAGCGCAACAGTCATCGTCTTGCCCACGGCTACATCCGGAACTGTATACCATCTAGCGTGCCCGTTCGCTTGCAGCGTGGCAGTTGAGCTTTTTCCTGCATAGAGGGGATTAACGTTCGCACCGCTGATATACAATTTGCCGGCTTCCTCCATGTATTCGACTCCGTCTTGCCTGAAGAATATAGATTCCGCCAGATCCCGACCGCCTAGCATGCCCGGAATATTAAGCTCGCTTTCGGCCGTGTTTGGACCTGTAATTTTTTTGTCCCCCAGATAACCCGGCAGTTCATCAGTAAGGGCTATTTGTATCGTCGGTTTCATCAAGAAATACAGAATGGAGGTATATTTCTCGTTTACTTGATAGAACGTAATGCCTTTTCGCTTCTCCCAAGTCTCAGCAGTCTCCTTAGAGAGCTTGTTCTCTTCCAATTTTTCTGCTGCATAGTGCGACAGTACAAACTGTCCCAGACCTGGCATTGTCATATATTCTCTCACCCAGATGTATGTGCGGCCATTCTTCTCGGTTACAAAACTGACCTTGGAAGTTCCATTCTCATTGATGAAGCTTCCATCCGATGTGTACACATACTTTTCTTTCGAATGATCAATGAGAGTCATTAACGGCAAAGTCAATTCACCGTCCTTCTTGATCTCAACCTTCACTTGCTGATTTCTAGTACCATAATAACCAGTCTGATTCGCCACCTCAGCAGGCATTCCCGCCTTTACCGGCTTGCCGAAGGATTTCTCCGGTTTTATCGTTTTAATTGCCCCCTTCTCCTTCAGCGCTTGCAGCAGCAAGTCGTTCGCCAGCATCTCATTAGTCATGCTAGAACCGCCAGAAGTCAACACTGCTGCTGCCATCTTCAGTTCTGGAAGCACGACGAGGGAAGCATGATACAGCATCGTATCGCCGCCTTTAGCTAATCCCTTCAATCCATATTCATTGAATGGGAACAGCTTCACGCTGTCCCAGCCAAGTCCGTAGTTGAAACTATTGTCTGTATCTTCTGGCCATAAACCTTTCTTGTATTCCTCATTTGCCATCGCCTGCACCGCTTTATCAGATAGGATACCCTTCGTCTCACCTGTAAAGAGTTGCGAGAATCGCACCAAATCTTCCGCCGTGGAGTATATCCCCCCTGTACCAATCATATTCACAGTTTCATTAGGAAGCTGACCTGGGTAGAAAGGGAAATAGAGCCCCGCCAACTTGTCTTGTTCCAGTACGTCCTGCGATGTCTTCGTATGGCTCAACTTCAATGGTTCCGTAAAATTGTTATGTATAAATGCTGTAAAGCTCATGCCGCTAACTCTCTCTACCAGAATCTCAGCCAATGTGAAGCCATCGTTACAGTAAACAGAAAACGCGCCTGGGTTCGCTTTTAAGCTTTGTGTTGATAATTGTTTCAACAGCGTATCATGCGAGTAAGTGTCATTATCCTCGAACAGGAAGGCGTTGCCCATGCTGGTGCCTTGCAGGCCGGAGGAATGGTTTAGCAGCATGCGCGGAGTAATCTGCTTGTACCGTTCATCCTTCATTGTGAAGTCGGTGATATAGTTAATCAAGGGCGCATCGAGGTCAATCTTTCCCTCGTCTGCCAGCTTCATGACGGCTGCGGCCGTGAACACTTTGCTCGTTGAGCCGATGCCATACATCGTATCCTTGGTCAACGGCTCCTTCCCTTCTCTATCGTTGATGCCAGCCTGGCCGGACACCGTAATCTTGCCGTTGTCAATCAGTGCATATTGTACACTGACTGTCCCCATTTTAGTGAGAAGAGCAGCTTTCTCCGCCGCGATCTGTTCTAGTCTCTGAGTGACTGCTGCGACATTACTATTGCCTGTTGGGGACGCCATTACTGCTGACGGCACAATCATCGACAGCGCAAGGGTTAGTGCAAGTATCCTAGGGAATCTTTTTTTCATTACAAATTCCTCCTTATTGCGAATCTGTAGTTAGTACGATTTTCCTTTTTGATTCGTTCATTACAAAAGTAAAAACAGAGAAACAATAAAGCCCCTTTTTGATCCTCAGATCAAAAAAGGGGCCAATGAATGCCCGTATTCCACGGGCCAGCTTCGACGTATTCCAGTACAAGTTACATTCAACTTATATCCAACTTATATTCAACTCATATAACTCATTTTCAATTCAGCTCAGCCCTAACCTAGATTCACTCTATTGAGCAGTGACCATCCATTTAGCTGGGCGTGGAAATGAGGGCAAAAAAAAGAGAGCTGCGATCCGGCCACAGCTCACGGAGGATGAGGAAACTACCTACAATTAACCAACCTACTGAAAATCAAAAGAACCAAGAAGAAGGATATTTCACTTGATGTGACGGTCCAAGAAGCAGCCTTCCCGAACGTTCACTTGATGAGGTTAATTGATAACCTTCATTTGAGAATGATTATCAATATTAACTGTCTTTATTATAATCAGACCCCATACATGCGTCAAGCAATAAAATGATATTTTCCAAAATTTATTTTCCGATGAATGACGGGCTATGTGAAAAATGGTTTTGAACTCTGCTACATATTCGGTTTACAATATCCATACATCGGATCATACAACAAGGGGTTGAACGATAATATGACACAACCGATGATTTGGATCGTCGGCGCCGGCTGCGGCATCGGACTTGGCATTGCCAAGTCATTTGGACAACGTGGTTACCTTCCTGTTCTCATTACGCGAGAATCGGATACGCTAGAGCAAATGAAAGACATCCTGCATGATATGAATATTGAAGCGACAGGGGCTGTCGCACTTACTAGCGACGAAACTGCTATTCGTCAAACACTGTCAGCACTTGAAACAGAGTACGGCACGCCTGAGGCCGTCGTATACAACGCCTCTGCCCATGCACCTGGACTTCCCTCTGAAGTACAGCCTTCTGATATGATCGAAGACTTCAAGGTAAACGTAGTAGGAGCGTTGACGACTGCCCAATGTATTCTTCCGGGCATGAAAACGCGCGGTACAGGTTCATACCTGCTGACGGGTGGTGGACAAGCACTGCAGCCGACAGCATCACTGGTATCTCTCGGTGTCGGGAAATCTGGTCTGCGCAGCCTTGCCCTCAGCCTACATGATGAGTTCAAGCAATACGGTCTCTATGCTGGCACATTGACCGTCTGCGGCTTCGTCCAGCCAAATACCTCCTTTGACCCACAATTGGTCGGAGAAGCCTTCTACAGCATGCATACGAAGCGCTCTGAGGCTGAGGTTATGTTGAAGCCATAATCAAGTTCATATGAATGATGAAAAAATAATCCTTATGAAAAAAGAGCTGTTCCAAAACCTGAGGGGTTCTGGAACAGCTCTTCTTCGATTTATATCATGATTACCATTCTTTTTGCGAGACTTTAATCCGCGTCACGGCACGTTGGAGCGACAATTCCGCACGACGGAAGTCCAGGGAATCCTGCTTGCTCCGTGCAGCCATCGCCAGACGTTGCTCCGCCCGGGCTTTCGCTGCCTTGGCACGTTCCACATCGATGTCTTCCGGCATTTCTGCGCTTTCTGCAAGCACAACGACTTTGTCCTTACGTACTTCAACAAATCCGCCATGAACCGCAATCCAATGCTCCTTGCCGCCTTCTTTGATCTTCATTGGACCAATGCGAAGCGGCGTAACCATCGGAATATGGTTCGCCAAAATACCGAGATCTCCTTCGACGCCCTTGACGCTAATCATGTCCACCTGCTGTTCGAACACTTTGTGCTCCGGTGTAACGATTTCCAACAAAAAGGTGCTCAACTGCGGTTTCCTCCTTCCGTTCTGTCCATGCCTTAGCAATAGACAGCCCGTTTCACGTCAAGCCGCTTACAGCGTCTTTGCTTTTTCCACAGCATCTTCAATCGTACCAACGAAATAGAAAGCTGCTTCTGGAAGGTCATCGTGCTTGCCGTCCAAAATTTCCTTGAAGCTGCGTACCGTTTCTTTAATAGGCACGTATTTGCCCTTGATGCCCGTAAACTGTTCTGCCACATGGAGTGCTTGCGATAAAAAGCGCTGAATTTTGCGCGCACGAGCAACCGTCAGCTTGTCTTCTTCGGATAACTCATCCATACCAAGAATTGCAATAATATCTTGCAGTTCTTTATAGCGCTGCAAAATACGTTTAACGCCTTGTGCAACTTGGTAGTGCTCTTCGCCGACAATTTCAGGTGTCAAAATCCGGGATGAAGATGCAAGCGGATCAACCGCAGGGAAGATACCCATCTCGGAAATTTTACGCTCCAAGTTCGTCGTTGCATCCAAGTGAGCAAACGTCGTAGCTGGAGCCGGGTCTGTGTAGTCATCCGCAGGAACGTAGATCGCCTGGATGGATGTAACAGAACCTTTTTTCGTTGAAGTAATACGTTCTTGCAATTGACCCATTTCCGTAGCCAATGTAGGTTGGTAACCTACCGCGGAAGGCATGCGGCCAAGCAAGGCGGATACTTCGGAACCCGCTTGTGTAAAGCGGAAGATGTTATCGATGAACAAGAGAACGTCCTTGCCTTCTTCATCACGGAAATGTTCAGCCATTGTCAGACCCGTCAAGGCAACGCGCAAACGTGCTCCTGGCGGCTCATTCATCTGACCGAATACCATCGCCGTTTTGCTGATAACGCCGGAATCCTTCATTTCATGGTACAAGTCGTTACCTTCGCGCGTACGCTCGCCGACACCCGCAAATACGGAAATACCGCCGTGCTCCTGCGCGATGTTGTTGATCAGCTCCTGGATCGTTACCGTCTTACCTACGCCGGCACCGCCGAACAGACCGATCTTACCGCCCTTCACATAAGGAGCCAACAAGTCGATTACTTTGATCCCTGTTTCGAGAATTTCCGCTTGCGTGGAAAGCTCGTCAAACTTAGGAGCTTCTTTATGAATCGGGCTAACTGTTTCTTTCACAACCTCGCCCGCATTATCAATTGCTTCTCCAAGCACGTTGAATACACGACCCAACGTCACTTCGCCTACCGGTACTGTAATTGGAGCGCCAAGATCTGACGCTTCCATGCCGCGAATCAAGCCGTCTGTAGAAGACATCGCAACGCAGCGAACTACGTTGTCACCCAAGTGAACCGATGCCTCCAACGTCAAGTTGATGTCAGGCGCGCCGGCAGTTGTCGACTTCTGCTCAATCTTGATCGCGTTCAAAATTTCAGGCAGTTGTCCACGTTCGAACTCAATGTCGACAACCGGACCCATTACGCTAATCACGCGTCCTTTACTCATCTCGTTCCCTCCTACTGTCAAACATGCATTTCCGATTAAGCCTGAGCGTTTGCCCCTGCTACAATTTCCGAAATTTCCTGCGTAATCGCCGCTTGGCGTGCACGGTTGTACACGAGCGTCAGCGAGTTGATCATCTTCGTTGCGTTCTTCGTCGCACTGCCCATCGCGGTCATCTGCGCGCCGAACTCACTTGCCTTCGCATCGAGGAGCGCACTATAAATAAGTGTCTCCGCATACTTCGGCAGCAACTGCCCGAGCACTTCTTCAGCAGAAGGCTCATATTCATACGATGTTACTGGACCGTTAAACGCTTCATCATCAAGCGGCAAGAGTTTTTTCTCTACCGGCACCTGTGTGATTGCGTTCACGAATTCGTTATAGAACAGAATCAGTTCATCATACTTGTGCTCTTCGAAATATTTCACGGCGTTGTATGCGATAGACTTAATATCTGCAAATGTAGGCGTGTCCGGCAACTCCGTAACAGCCTCCACGATATTAAATCCTCTTCTGCGGAAGTAATCACGACCCTTGCGTCCGATGACGAATAATACGATATCATCCTTCGTCAGCTTGTTTTCCTGCATCGTCACCATGACCTTACGAAGCACGTTGGCATTGTAGCCGCCCTTCAAGCCACCGTCGGATGTGATAACGAGATATCCCGTCTTCTTCACAGGACGCTTCTCTAGCATCGGGTGGGAAATCCCTTGCGTACCAGCCGCAATGCTGGAGACGACCTCCTTCAGCTTATCCGCATAAGGACGAGCTGCCTCAGCCTTCGATTGTGCGCGGCGCAGCTTCGCCGCACCAACCATCTCCATCGCCTTCGTGATCTGCTTCGTGCTCTGCACGCTCTTGATCTGGCGCTTAATCTCGAGAATTCCTTTAGCCACTTCCATCTCACCTGCCTTTAGCGCTTTGCGCAGGGCAAAGCGGACTTCTTCGAATGCGCACCGGGAGCCCTGAGGCTTCCCAGTTGCAGTCAACTTCTATCTATTACACGGACACGGCGAAGCTCTTTTTGAATTTCGTTACCGCTTCAACCAGTGCGTCTTCGTTTTCTTTTACCAAGTCTTTCGTATCGCTGATCGATTGGTAGATGCTATCTTGGTTACTTGCCAAGTAAGCATGGAATTCATTCTCGAAGCGTTGAATATCTGCAACTGGAATTTCATCCAGGTGCCCTCTCGTCGCTATATACAAGCTGACAACTTGCTTCTCTACTGGAAGCGGCTGGTTGACACCTTGCTTCAGAATTTCCATCAAGCGCTCACCACGGTTCAAGCGGGCAAGCGTTGACTTATCCAAATCGGATCCGAATTGGGAGAAGGCTTGCAATTCACGATATTGTGCCAAGTCGAGACGAAGTGTACCTGCTACCTTCTTCATCGCCTTGATCTGTGCGGAACCACCAACACGGGATACGGAAATACCTACGTTAATCGCTGGACGTTGACCGGAATAGAACAGGTCAGCTTCCAAGAAAATTTGTCCATCGGTAATCGAGATTACGTTCGTCGGAATGTAAGCCGATACGTCAGATGCTTGTGTTTCGATAAATGGCAATGCAGTCAAAGAACCGCCGCCATTCTCGTCGCTCAGCTTCGCAGCGCGCTCCAGCAAGCGGGAGTGCAAGTAGAATACGTCACCAGGATATGCCTCACGGCCTGGAGGACGGCGAAGGAGCAAGGACAATTCGCGGTAAGCCGCAGCTTGCTTCGACAAGTCATCATAGATTACGAGCACGTGCTCGCCTTTGTACATGAAGTACTCGCCCATGGAGACGCCTGCATATGGAGCCAAGAACAGAAGCGGTGCTGGCTCGGATGCCGATGCTGTAACCACGATTGTGTACTCCAATGCGCCATGACGACGAAGTGTTTCTACAACTTGTGCAACTGTAGATTGCTTTTGGCCGATTGCGACGTAAATACATTTCACGCCGTTGCCTTTTTGGTTAATGATCGTATCGATTGCGATCGTTGTCTTACCTGTTTGACGGTCACCGATGATCAGCTCACGCTGACCGCGGCCGATTGGAACCATGGAGTCAATCGCTTTAATACCCGTTTGCATCGGCTCATGTACCGATTTACGGTCGATAACGCCTGGTGCATTGGATTCGACTGGACGGAATTCCGTCGTAGCGATTGGGCCTTTGCCGTCTACTGGCTGGCCGAGCGGATTGACAACGCGTCCAAGCAGCGCTTCACCGACTGGAACTTCCATGATGCGGCCTGTACGCTTTACTTGGTCACCTTCGCGAATGTCTTTGTAAGGTCCAAGAATTACGATACCAACGTTATTCTCCTCCAAGTTGAGGGCCATACCCATAACGCCGTTAGAGAATTCGAGCAACTCGCCGGACATACATTGCTCTAGTCCGTGTACACGGGCAATACCGTCACCAACATTAATGACTGTACCAACTTCCGCCACTTCGATCTCCGATTTATATTGTTCGATTTGACTTTTAATCAGTGTACTGATTTCATCAGGTCTGATGCTCAACTCGCTTCACCCCATTCTTCCGTGCTAAATAGTAAATGAGTGTTCAAAAACGGACTTCTTGAACAGTCTCGATAAGAACTAACGTGCTTGCGATTTCAATGATCTATTTAGGCGTTCCAACTTGCCGGACAAGCTGCCGTCATACAGGTGATCCCGAATGCGGACTTGCAAGCCTCCGATTACGGCTGCGTCAACAACGTTATGAACGCGAATCGTCTTGCCTAGTTTCTGACCGAATTCAGCAGCGACAGCTTCCTTCTCCGATTCATCAAGCGGATAAGCGGATGTCACTGTTGCATCCAGGATGCCGAGTGCTTCGCCAGCAATGCGAACATAGCTGTCCGCGATCTCGCGCAGTGCATCAATGCGCCCACGTTCGATAAGCAGCTGAACCATGTTCAACACGATATCAGATACGTGACCGTCCAGTACTTTGCTAAGTACTGCTGACTTCTCGGCATGACCAATATTCGGCGACGTCAGAATAAGGTACAATTCATGATTGGCTTTCACCAATTCCGCAGTATCTTTCAACTGCTGTTCCGTTTCTGAGACCAGTTGACGCTCCTGAGCAAGTTCGAACAACGCTTTGGCATAACGCTTGGCGATTACGATGTTCTGGCTCATTGTTTGCCTCCTACCTCTTTCAGGTATTGGCCGACCAATTGCTCTTGATCTTTCTCGTCAACTTGCTTCTCCAAGATCTTCGATGCGATTGCCACGGACATGTTGCCCACTTCTTCGCGAAGAGCGGCAACTGCCTTGTTCTTCTCGCTCTCGATATCGCGAGCTGCTTCTTCCTTCAGACGAACAGCCTCGCTCTTCGCGCCGCCGATAATCTCGTCTGCTTGACGAACGCTCGTTTGTTTCGCTTGTTCGATGATGTCATACGCATCTTTGCGCGCTGTAGCAAGAGCTTCCTTCTGTTCTTCTACGTATACTTGTGCCTGTGAACGGCTATTCGCCGCTTCATCCAATTGCTGCTGCACGAGCTCGCGGCGTTTCTCCATCACGTCGAACAATGGTCCGAACGCGTACTTTTGAAGTAAGAAATATAGGATTAAGAAAGCAAGGATCGCCCACACGAAATTTTCCCAAACAAAACTCACTACAGTCACTCCTTTCCGTTAACATGACGTGCTAACAAAACGAAGGCGCGGATGGCATCGGCCTTCCCCGCCAAACCGTTTGTCTATTCATTAAGAGAACATTGCCAAGAACGCGATAACTGTAGCGGCGAGCGGAATAACCTCGACGATACCAACACCGATAAACATTGTCGTTTGCAACATGTTACGAGCTTCTGGTTGACGAGCAATCGACTCAACTGTGCGGCTAACGATCATACCGTTACCAAGACCTGCGCCCAAAGCGCCCAAACCTACTGCAATTGCTGCTGCGATCAAATTCATTAGAAAAGTCCTCCTCAAAATTCATGTATTATTGAATTGCTTTGTTTATATGTCTCACCCGAAGTTGCCCATACGAGTATGGGTCTCGGCAGAGTTTGTTAATGTTCTTCATGTACAGATGCCTGCGCGATGTATACCATTGTCAACATCGTGAAGATGAAGGCTTGGAGCGCGCCGATAAATATACTGAAGCCTTGCCATGCCGCGAGGAACGGTAGACCGAATACCCCTGCTCCAATGAGCGTGGATATCAGTACCTCACCCGCGAAGATGTTCGCGTACAACCGGATACCAAGCGCAATTGGCTTCGCCAAGTTCTCCACGATATTCAATGGAAGGAAGATTGGGAATGGCTCGATATAGTGCTTCAAGTAGTGCTTCCGATTGTTCTTGAGGCCTAGGAAGTTCACGATAATGAAGACCAAGAACGCCAGACCGAATGTTACGGATACGTCAGCCGTTGGCGACTTATACCACAACAAGTGGACGTGTTCAGGTTTACCCTTAGCTGCAAGCTCATCGAATGCCGCCTGACTAGTTGCTACAATCTCGTGACCGAAGATAGACACCGGATGGTGCGCTTCGGTAATCACTGCGAACGGCAATCCTAGTACGTTAGATACGAAAATAAACAAGATAAGCGTCATCCCTAATGAGATGAATGCCTTCCCCTTCTTCAGTGGCATCGCACTACCGATAATGCCGTGCACGAATTCGACAACCCACTCCAAGAAGTTCTGCATCTTGGAAGGCTTTTCAACCGAAAGATTGCGAACAGCGAGCCGGGCAATAATAAAGGTAATGATTCCGCTAAGAAGTAGCGTGAAGATGATGGACAAATCCAGGTGCAGTCCCATAACCTCGATAATCGGTGCTGAGTGCATAAATGTGTTCACCCCTTTCCAATAGACTGCTTACGCTTTCTTTTTGCTTGCCCAAATTATACTAACGAAAATCGACAATAACTGAGTAATGAAAAATCCGACAATTGTCGCCACAAGGGATATGTGCTGTTCGAACTTAATGGCGAACATGACTGCCAAGAGTACGATGCACATCCGAGTTACAAATCCAAAGCTGTACCGCCTCTTCTCTAGACTAGCAGCCATCTCTGCAATCTGTCTAACTTTGATAGACAAATAGTGAGCATAGGCCAGCCCTGCCGCAGTTCCCAGTGTCAGCCCAGCCGTATACGTCCGATATTCCGGTGCTACAGCCCAACCGAGGATGAACGCAGACAATAAGAGAAGCGTTACTCTCGTAACGGCACGAACCATGGAAGCCATATCATTCATTTTGTTCCCCCATGAACTTCTTTACTAAGTAGATGATATTGACGATGCCAAGGCATAGCCCGACGATACTCCCTACTCCAAGCCAGAGCTTGGACCCATTAGACGCATTCGCGATCCACTTCCCCGCGTAAAAGCCTAAGAGTATGTACAAGGCAAGCAAGACACCCGCTCCACTAATAGAGAGGGCGACCAGCCATGGGCGATCGTTACGATTCGACATTTTCATAGCCTATAATTCCCATTCATTTTACTTAAGATTACGAGTCTTTGTCAATTGATAAAAACCGCGTAACAACAAGGATGAAAACGATATACATTCGCTTTCAAGCTTTGAAAATCCGCGTAAACCGTACAGTATCACTGTATGCTGGTGCCTTCCCTCATAGAAGAGTGTCATCTATCAATTTGTGAACTTTGTGTGAAATGGCTCCGGACGCTCTTCTTGAACCCCAAAACTGTGAAGAATCGCACTGACGATCCTTTGGGACGCTTTGCCATCCCCATAAGGGTTTGCAGCCTTGCTCATACGTGCATATGTCGCTTCGTCCGACAACAGCGCCTTCGCACGCGCATACACTTTCTCTTCATCCGTGCCGACCAACTCCAGTGTTCCTGCATCAATGCCTTCCGGTCGTTCGGTAGTTTCGCGGAGGACAAGCACAGGAATGCCAAATGACGGTGCTTCCTCCTGAAGACCGCCTGAATCGGTAAGGATGAGGTGCGTGTGCGGATAGAAGTTGTGGAGGTCAACCACATCAAGCGGTTCTATCAGCTTAATGCGCGGGTGATCTCCCAGCATCTCATGAGCCGGTTCACGTACAGCCGGACTTGGATGTACCGGATATACGATAGCGATGTCTTCAAATTCGTCTGCAATACGGCGAACAGCACGGAAAATGTTGCGATGCGGCTCACCTTGTGATTCGCGGCGATGTGCAGTCATCAATACTAGACGTTTGCCTTGCGCCCAATCGAGCACCTCATGCTTGTAGTCAGATCGTACTGTATATTGAAACACATCTGTAACCGTGTTGCCTGTGACAAATATCGATGCATCTTGCTTATTTTCTTTACGCAAATTGCTTGCCGACCAATCGGTAGGCGCAAAGTGCAAATCAGCCAAAACGCCTGTCAATTGGCGATTCATTTCTTCCGGGAACGGAGAAAGCTTATTCCATGTACGAAGTCCCGCTTCAACGTGCCCTACCTTAATCTGCTGCATGAATGCCGCGTAGCTGGCGAGGAACGTCGTCAATGTGTCACCATGTACAAGCACAATATCTGGCTTCGCTTCACGCAATACAGGCTCCAATCCTTGAAGGACACGCACGGAAATATCATTCAGCGTCTGACGCGCCTGCATAATGTCCAGATCATAGTCTGGCTTAATATTGAACACATCGAGCACCTGGTCCAACATCTGACGATGTTGGGCCGTGACGCATACGATGGATTCGATGTGTTCCGGATGCTTCTGTAATTCCAGAATAAGCGGCGCCATCTTAATTGCTTCTGGACGAACACCGAATACCGTCATTACTTTCACTTTGGACATAGTCTTATCCTCCGTCTTTCTTCTTGCATAATAGTCAATACATTATTGGCTCTAAAATCATTTTTTTGACCTCAAAAAGATCGCTTTTCAGCACCGAGAAGGTTGCAAGAACT